>JANPMR010000390.1:0-1807 GCA_031427055.1 Rubrivivax sp. | reverse complement strand
GGTCGGCCGCACCGGCCGCCGCCGGCTCCATCGAAATGCACCCCGAACTGGGTGCGCGCTCGGCACGCGCCGCCACGGCGCCGGTGCAGCGCTCGAACGAGAAGTCCGCCGAAGTCCTGCTGCGTCAGTTGCAGGACTGATGGCGCTCGCTGACGTGGCGGCCGCGGTTGCCGCCAGCGGGCCGGTTTCGAAGTCGACTTCGAGATTTCGCTGGGGGCTGATCGGCCCGGGCGGAATTGCGCGCCGATTCGCCGGGGCTGTCCGGCACTTGCCAGCCTGTTCCCTGGTGGCCGTGGCCGGACGACGGCGCGAGCGCGCGCAGGCCTTCGCCGATGCGTGGGCCGACGGCGATGCGACGATCGCCGTGGCGTCGTCGATCCCCGAACTGCTGGCGCGCACCGACCTGGACGCCGTCTACGTCGCCACGCCGCACGCCTTTCACCCCGAAGCGGTACACGCCTGCCTGGACGCTGGCCTGCCGGTGCTGTGCGAGAAGCCCCTGGCGCCGACCGCCGCCCAGGCGCGGGCCATGGTGGCCCATGCGCGCGAGCGCGGCGTGTTCCTGATGGAAGCGATGTGGACGCGCTTCCTGCCCGTCTACGCCGAAGTGGCCCGCTGGCTGCAGCGGGGCGCCATCGGCGAGTTGCGCGCGATGCAGAGCAGCTTCGGACTGTCCAATCCGTTCGATGCGCACCACCGCTGCTACGACGCCGCGCAGGCCGGTGGTGCCTTGCTCGACATCGGCATCTACAACCTGGCCGTCACGCGCTGGGTGCTGGAGCAGGCGCAGGGGCGCTGCCCGGACCTGAGCAGCGTGCAGGCCCACGCCGTGTTGGCTCCGACCGGCGTGGACCAGCGGCTGAGCGCGCAGTTGCAGTTCGACGGCGGTGTGGTCGCCCAGATGTTCTGCGCCTTCGACACCGTTGCGGACAACAGCTTTCGCATCCAGGGTGAAGGCGGCAGCATCGTGATGCCGACGGACTTCTGGCAAGCCACGCGCGCCGCGTTGAGCACGGCCGGTGGCGAGTCTGTGCAGATCGACTGCCCCTTCGACATCAACGGCTTCGAGGGCGAGATCCTGGAAGCCATGCGATGCGTCCGCGCCGGGCAGATCGAGAGCGCATGCATGCCCCATGCCGAGACCCTGGCGCTCGCCGACTGGATGGACGGCATCCGCCGCCAGGTCGGTGTGCGCTACCCCTTCGAACCGGAGACGCCCTGAGGTGCTGAGCGGGCGCCGACGCGGCGCGACACGTCAGTTGTTGAGCGCCGCGAGGTTCAGCGTGTGCGAGTGGCCCAGCCACAGCGCGCTATCGCGATGGTCGCGCAAGTCGTCGCCGGTGTTGGGATGGATGAATACATCGAGCTCACCGTGATTCAGCGTGAGCCAGCCCACGACCTGCGCGAAGTCTGCCGCCGGCACGGCCAGTTGGTAGCTCCACATCGGGTGCGGCCCCACCGGCCTTTCGTGGAAGCGGCCCATCTCCATACAGGCCGCCAGCTCGACGACGATGAGCTCGCGCAAGGAAAAGGCCGCGTCACGGCTGGCTGCGTCGAAGTAGACGTGGGCGTGCCAGCTCTCGATGGTGGAAGCAGGCAAAGGAGTCGGGTTCAAGCGCGACCTCGTGGTTGACCAGGGCGGCCGGCAACCGACGACGGGTGCGCATCGGGCCGCTGGCGGAAGCGGTGAGATTCGAACTCACGGGCCCTTGCGGGCCGCCGGTTTTCAAGACCGGTGCAATCGACCACTCTGCCACGCTTCCAGCGCAGGCGATTGTGCCCTCAACCCGAGCCGTGCAGCGCCGCA
>JANPMR010000389.1:0-4689 GCA_031427055.1 Rubrivivax sp. | reverse complement strand
GGCCGCGGTGGCGAACTTCTTCAGCAGCCGCTGCACATTGAGCATGTAGTCAGGCCCCGCCTCGGAGTAGCGCGCGTACTCGTCACGTGTGGTGCCGCGCGTGAAGTAAGCGCCCTTGCTCGGGTGCGTGCCGGGCAGCGTACGCCAGGGGATGCCGTCGCCGTCGACATCCTTGTAGCGGCCGAAGTCGCGGCCGGCTTCCAGTTCTTCGGCGCTCATCACCTTGCCGCGATCGTGGCGGCGGGCGTCGTCCCACTCGAAGGGTTCGCACAGGCGCTGGTTCATGCCGATGTCCAGATCGGTCATCAGGAAGACCGGCGTCTGCAGGCGGTCGGCCAGATCGAGCGCCGTGGCCGCGAATTCGAAGCACTCGTGCGGGTCTTGCGGCAGCAGCATGACGTGCTTGGTGTCGCCGTGCGATGCATAAGCACAGCTCAGCAGATCGGCCTGTTGCGTGCGCGTGGGCATGCCGGTGCTGGGCCCGCCGCGCTGCACGTTGATGATGGTCACCGGGATCTCGGCAAAGTAGGCCAGGCCGATGAACTCGGTCATCAGCGACACGCCGGGGCCCGAGGTGGCGGTGAAGGCGCGCGCGCCGTTCCAGCCCGCGCCCACCACCATGCCAATGCTGGCGATCTCGTCCTCGGCCTGCACGATGGCGTAACGCGCCTCGCCGGTGTCGGGGTCGTGGCGCAGCTTTTTGCAATAGGCGATGAAGGCTTCGGCCACCGACGAGCTGGGCGTGATCGGGTACCAGGCACACACGGTGGCGCCGCCGTAGACGCAGCCCAGCGCGGCGGCGGCGTTGCCTTCGACAAAGATACGTTCGCCCACCGCGTTGGCGCGGCGCACGCGCAAGCCCATGCCCGGGCCTTGCGGCGGATTGAGGTGCTCGCGCGCGAAACTGCCGCCGGCTTGCAGTGCGCGCACGTTGGATTCGAGCAGCCGCTCCTTGCCCTTGTACTGCTCGGAGAACAGGCCTTCGATGACCGTCAGGTCCACGCCCGTCAATTCGGCCAGCGCCCCCAGCACCATGATGTTCTTGAACAGCGTGCGCTGGCGCGGGTCTTCGTAGGTGGCGTTGCAGATCGCCGTCACCGGCATGCCGATGACCGTGATGTCGCTGCGAAACGCGCTCTCGGGCAGCGGCCGCGTGCTGTCGTGGAACAGGTAGCCGCCGGGCTCGATCTCGGCCACGTCCTGGGCCCAGGTTTGCGGGTTCATGGCCACCATCATGTCGATGCCGCCACGCCGGCCCAGCCAGCCGCGCTCGGACACGCGCACCTCGTACCAGGTGGGCAGGCCCTGGATGTTGCTGGGGAAGATGTTGCGCGGGCTCACCGGCACGCCCATGCGCAGGATGGCCTTGGCAAACAGCTCGTTGGCCGATGCCGAGCCCGAGCCGTTGACGTTGGCGAACTTGACGACGAAGTCGTTGACGGCCTCGATGCGCTGCTTCATGCGGGGGCTCCCACCGGTCGGTTGCGCGGTTTGGCGTCGCGGCTGGCGGGGCCGGCCTTGGCGGGGTTGAAGAGAAACTTCTGCATGTCCCAGGCGCCGGTGGGGCAGCGCTCGGCGCACAGGCCGCAGTGCAGGCAGACGTCTTCGTCCTTGACCATCACGCGCTGCGTCTTGAGCGCCGGGCTCACGTACAGGTCTTGCGCCAGATTGATGGCCGGCGCCGTGAGCCGCAGACGCAGATCGGTCTCGTCGCCATTGGCGGTGAAGGTGATCGAGTCCATCGGGCAGATGTCGACGCAGGCGTCGCACTCGATACAGAGCTTCTCGTTGAACACCGTCTGCACGTCGCAGTTCAGGCAGCGCTGCGCTTCCTTGAACGCGGTGGCCACGTCGAAACCCAGTTCGACCTCGATCTTGATGCTGGCCAGTGCCTTGGCGGCCGCCGTCCACGGCACCTTGTTGCGCAGGTCGTTGCTGATCGCGTTGTCGTAGCTCCACTCGTGGATGCCCATCTTCTGCGACATCAGATTGACGTGTGGCGGCGGGCGAGAGCTCAGCGCCTCATCGTGCACGAAGCGGTCGATCGACACCGCCGCCTCGTGGCCATGCGCCACCGCGGTGATGATGTTCTTGGGCCCGAAGGCGGCGTCGCCGCCGAAGAAGACGCGCGGCACGCTGGCCTGGAAGGTGATGGCGTCGAGCACCGGCATGCCGTGCTCGTCGAAGGCGATGCCGCAGTCGCGCTCGATCCAGGGAAAGGAATTTTCCTGCCCCACCGCCACCAGCACCTCGTCGCATTCGATCAGCACATCGGGCTCGCCCGTGGGCACCAGGCGACGCCGACCCTTGGCGTCGAACTCGGCACGCACGATCTGGAACGTCATGCCGGTGAGCCGGCCGCCGTCATGCACAAAGGCCGTCGGCACATGGCAGTTGATGATCGGGATGCCTTCGTGCTGGGCGTCTTCCTTCTCCCAGGGCGAGGCCTTCATCTCGTCGAAGCCGCTGCGCACCACCACCTTGACGCTGTCGGCGCCAAGCCGCCGGGCCGAACGGCAGCAATCCATCGCGGTGTTGCCGCCGCCGAGCACGATGACGCGCTTCTTGACCGCGGTGACGTGGCCGAAAGACACCGAGGCCAGCCAGTCGATGCCGATGTGGATGTCGGCCGCGGCCTCTTGCCGGCCGGGCACCACCAGGTCGCGGCCGCGCGGCGCGCCGCAGCCCACGAACACGGCGTCCCAGTCCTGCGCCAGCAGCGCGGCCATCGAATCGACGCGCTGGCCGCCGCGAAAGTCGACGCCCAGGTGGACGATGTAACCCACCTCTTCGTCGATCACGCTCTCGGGCAGCCGAAAGCGCGGAATCTGCGTGCGGATGAAGCCACCGGCCTTGCGCTCGCCGTCGAACACCGTCACGGCATAGCCCTGCGCCGCCAGGTCGCGCGCCACCGTCAAAGAGGCCGGCCCGGCGCCGACGCAGGCGATGCGCTTGCCGTTGCGCGGCAAGGGCCGCGGGATCATGGCGCGCACCTCGTCGCCCTTCATGTCGGCGGCCACGCGCTTGAGGCGGCAGATGGCCACCGGCTCGGGCCGACCCTGGCCCCCAAGGGCTGCGCCCTGGCCCCCCGAGGGGGCGTGCCCGGCTTGGGACGGCCCGGCGCCGGGCGCGTTCCCTTCTTCGACGCGCCCGCGCCGACACGCCGGCTCGCAGGGCCGATCGCAGGTGCGGCCCAGCACGCCGGGGAAGACGTTGCTGTACCAGTTGACCATGTAGGCGTCGTCGTAGCGGCCCTGCGCGATGAGCCGGATGTACTCGGGCACCGGCGTGTGCGCCGGACAGGCCCACTGGCAATCGACGACCTTGTGGAAGTAGCTGGGATCGCTGGTGTCGGTCACGCGCACGTCTTGTCTCCTGGTGACAAGCGCCGGCTCGAACCGCGGCCGACGCTGCCCTGTCGTTGTGGCGGGCAGTCTAAACCGGGCACGAACCGACCCATGCGACGCGGATCAAACCGCCTGCAGCCGCATCGCCTTCCAGCCCAGCGCACGCCCCTTGCGTGCGCGTTTGCCCTGGTGCAGCGCCAACCCGGCCGGGCCCAGCGACTCTTCCTTGGCCTTGCTAGCGCGGCCGCTGCCCTGCACCAGCAGGCGATCGGCAAAGCTCGCCACGGCCGCCAGCGGCTGCGCTTCGTCGACGTCCATCAAGGTCAGGCCCTTGCCGCCGTTGGGCTGCAGCTTGAGCTCGTCCAGCGCAAACACCAGTAGCCGGCCGTCTTCCGACAGGCAGGCCAGTTGCGTGTGCGCAGCGGCCACGGGCACCGGCGGCAGCAGCCGGTCGGCCGCATCCAGCGTCAGAAAGCTCTTGCCGCCGCGGTTGCGGCCCAGCATGTCACCCGCTTGCGCCAAGAGCCCGAAGCCACCGCTGTTGGCCAGCAGCAGCCGCGTCGCCGCGGCACCGGCAAAGTAGTGCGCGATCTGCGTACCCGGCTCGAGGTCGATCAGCGTGGTGATCGGCACGCCGTCGCCGCGCCCGCCGGGCAGCAGGCTGGCAGCGACGCTGTAGACGCGGCCGCTTCCCTTTGCCGCGGTGCCAAACACCAGCAGCGCGTCGACGCTGCGGCAGGCAAAGCAGCCGTACAGCGCGTCGCCTGGCTTGAAAGCCAGCGCGGCCACGTCGAGCTCGTGGCCCTTGAGCGCACGCACCCAGCCCTTGAGGCTGACGACCACGGTCACTGGCTCGTCGACGACCTTGATCTCGGCCACCGTCTTCTTCTCTTCCAGCACCAGCGTGCGGCGCTCGTCGCCATGCAGCTTGGCGTCGGCCTCGATCTCCTTGATCACCGTGCGCTTGAGCGCCGCCGGCGTGGCCAGGATGTCTTCGAGCCGGCCCTGCTGTTCGCGCAATTCCTTGAGCTCCTGCTCGATCTTGATCGACTCCAACCGGGCCAGTTGACGCAGCCGGATGTCCAGGATGTCGTCGGCCTGGCGCTCGCTGAGCGCAAAGCGCGCGATGAGCGCCGGCTTGGGCTCGTCGGCGTTGCGGATGATGCGGATCACCTCGTCGATGTTCAGCAGCACCAGCTGTCGGCCCTCGAGCACGTGGATGCGCTCCTGCACGCGGCCCAGCCGGTGCCGGGTGCGCCGCTCGACCGTGGCCAGGCGAAAGCCGATCCACTCCTGCAGGATGCGCCGCAACCCCTTGCCCACCGGCCGGCCGTCCAGGCCC
>JANPMR010000388.1:0-5471 GCA_031427055.1 Rubrivivax sp. | reverse complement strand
CGACAGCGTCGCGGCGGTGATGTCGCCCAGCAGCGCGGACAGGTCGCGAACCTGGCCTTGTGCGTCGAGCAGGCCGGGCTTCTCTTGACCCTTGGGGCCGTGGCGGAGGAGTTTCATGGTGTGTTGCGGTGGGGGGTGAGTAGGGGGAAATCAAGTGGACGCCGCGGAACCGGCTTCGCCGGGCCGCTGGCGGCGCCCCCTTTGGGGGGAGGCGACCGCAGGTCGCTTCGGGGGGAGGTCATAGACTCCAGCCGCCATCGACGAGAACCGCGGTGCCGGTGGTGAAGCGCGATTCGTCGCTGGCCAGGTGCACGGCCATGGCGGCGATCTCTTCAGCGGTGCCCAGCCGTCCCATGGGCTGGCGCGCGATAAACATGGCTTCCACCTGCTGCAGCGTCTGGCCGCTGCTCTGCGCCAGCGCGGCAATGCGGTCGCGCAGCGAGGGCGACTCCACGGTGCCGGGGCAGATGGCGTTGCAGCGCACGCCCTTGGTGATGAAGTCCAGCGCTACCGACTTGGTCAGTCCGATGACCGCGGCCTTGGTGGCGCCGTAGACAAAACGGTTGGCTGCCGCCTTCACGCTGCTGGCGCCCGAGGCCACGTTGATGATCGAGCCGTTTCCCCGCTCCACCATGCCCGGCACAAAGGCCTTGATGGTGCGAAACATCGAGCGCACGTTGAGGTCGAAGGCCTGCTGCCATTGCTCTTCGGTGCAGTCGAGCACGCTGCCGTGGTGCACGAAGCCGGCGCCGTTGAACAGCACGTCGACGTTGGGGTGGCGTGCGGCCGCATCGGCGATGGCCGCGGCGTCCAGCACGTTCAGCGACTCCGTGACGAAGCCGTCCGCGGCGTTAAGGCCGGCCAGCAGCTCGAGCCGGATGTCGGTGGCGATCACCCGTGCGCCTTCGCGCGCAAAGGCCTCGGCCACGGCGCGGCCGATGCCTTGGCCGGCGGCAGTGACGAGGGCGGTCTTGCCTTGCAGTCTTGCGCTCATGGTGTCCTCATTGCAGTGTGTGTCTTGTGCCTTGCCGCAGGGCGGCGCGCCGTTCGATCTCGTCCCAGTCCCAGGCGATGCCCAGGCCGGGCGTGTCGGGTACCTGAGCGTAACCGTCGGCGACGACCAGCCGGCTGGTGGCTACTGTGTCGAGCTGCGGGATGTACTCGACCCAGCCCGCTGCCGGCGTGGCGCCGCACAGCGAGACATGCAGCTCCATCAAGAAGTGCGGCGCCACCATCAGGTTGCAGGCTTCGGCCATGTGCGCCACCTTCAGCCACGGCGTGATGCCGCCGACGCGGGCCACGTCGACCTGGATGATGCTGGCCGCGCCGGCGCGAATGACGTCGGCAAACTGGCCGGCAGAGTAGAGCGATTCGCCCACCGCAATCGGCAATCCAAGCGCGGCGCAGGCCGTGGCCAGGCGGACGTGGCCGGCCAGGTCGTCGGCGGGCATGGGCTCTTCGAACCACGCAATGCCCAGCGCGGCGTAATGCGGTGCGCGGCGCAGGGCCTCGCTGAGGGTGAAGCACTGGTTGGCGTCGATCATGAGTTCGAAGCCCGCGCCCACGGCATCGCGCACCGCGCGCAGGCGGGCGATGTCTTCGCTGAGGTGCGGCTTGCCGACCTTGATCTTGGCGCCCTTGAAGCCGGCCTGCTGCGCGGCCAGCGTTTCGCGCACCAGGTCTTGCGGGCTCAGGTGCAGCCAGCCGCCTTCGGTGGTGTAGACGGGAATGCGCGCCTTGGCGCCGCCCGCCGCGCGCCACAGCGGC
This sequence comes from Rubrivivax sp., assembly GCA_031427055.1. Classification (GTDB taxonomy): domain Bacteria; phylum Pseudomonadota; class Gammaproteobacteria; order Burkholderiales; family Burkholderiaceae_C; genus Rubrivivax. The sequence goes on along the minus strand of JANPMR010000388.1, from coordinate 3,704 downwards.
AGGCCGGCGCGCCGGCAGCGCAGGTCCCACAGTGCCGTGTCCACGGCCGCCAGCGCCAGGCTGGTGATGGCGCCGACGTGGGTGGCGTGGGTGTGGAAGAGCAGGTCGCGCCAGAGGGCTTCGATCTCGTCGGCCTCGCGGCCGATCAGCCGCGGTGCAAGATGGTCGCGCAGCAGCGCGAAGACCGAGGAGCCGCCGGTGCCGATGGTGTAGCTGTAGCCGGTGCCCTGGCTGCCGTCGGCGCAGGTGATGCGCACGAAAGGCGTCTCTTGCGTGACGAAGGACTGGATGGCGTCGCTGCGCGGCACCGGCGGCGGCAGATCGACCTGCAGCAGATCGACCGAGACGATCTTCGTCATCGCGCGCGCACCCGCTTTGACGTCACAGACCCATCGTGCGCGGCAGCCACAGCACGATAGCCGGCACGTAGGTCAGGATGACCAGGCTGACCAGCAGCGGCACCAGCCAGGGCAGGATGGCCATGGTGGTGCGCTCGACGCTGAGCTTGGCCACGCGCGCCAGCACGAAAAGCACCATGCCCATCGGTGGATGCAGCAGGCCGATCATCAGGTTGAGCACCATCACGAGGCCGAAGTGCACCGGGTCGATGCCCAGCTTGTGGCAGATCGGCAGCAGGATGGGCACCAGGATCGTGATGGCCGCGGTGGGCTCGAGAAAGCAGCCGACAAAGAGCATCAGCAGGTTGGCCATCAGCAAGAACAGCCAGGGCTGCGTGGTGACCGCCAGCACCCATTCGGCGATCTGCGCGGTGACGCCGGTGGCCGTGAGCATCCAGCCGAAGATCGACGCCGCGGCGACGATGAACATCACCGTGGCGGTCGTCTCTACCGTGTCGAGGCTGACTTTGACGAACATCTTCAGGCTCATGGTGCGGTACCACACCAGGCCCAAGAACAGCGCCCAGGCACTGGCCGCGATGGCGCCTTCGGTGGGCGTGAACAGGCCGGTGGTCATGCCGCCAATCAGCAGCACCGGCGTCATGATCGGCAGCACCGCCTGGAAGCGAAAGATGCGGTCAAGCCCGAACAGCACGACGATGGCGCCAAACACCACCGGCTGCGCCGGCAGCCCGGCCTTGTCGACCAGCAGCCAGGTGAGCACCGGCCACGCCACCACGACAGCCAGTTCGATCAAGCCGCCGCCGACGCGCGCCCACGAGAACTTGACGTCGGCGCCCCATTTGTTCTTGTGCGCGTAGTAGGCCACCGTGATCATCATCAGCAGCGCCATCAGCAGCCCGGGCAGGATGCCGGCCAGGAAGAGCGCGCCCACCGACACGTTGGCCATCATGGCGTAGATGACGAAGGGCAGGCTGGGCGGAATGATCGGCCCCAGCGTGGCCGACGCGGCCGTCACGCCGACGGCAAATTCGGTCGGGTAGCCGTTGTCCTTCATGGCCTTGATCTCTACCGTGCCCAGCCCGGCGGCGTCGGCGATGGCCGTGCCGCTCATGCCGGCGAAGATGACCGATCCGATGACGTTGACATGCCCCAGGCCGCCCTTCATCCAGCCCACCAGCGCGAGCGCAAAGTTGTAGATGCGGTTGGTGATGCCGGCGTTGTTCATCAGGTTGCCGGCCAGGATGAAGAAGGGCACGGCGAGCAGCGGAAAGCTGTCGATGCCGCCGATCATGCGGTGAATGACGGCAAAGGGCGGCAGGTCGCCGCTGATCAGGATGTAGAGCAGCGACGAGCCGGCCATGGCGATGGCCACCGGCAGGCCGCTGGCCATCAGAAACAGGAAGATGATCTTGAGCATGCTGTGCCTGGTCAGAAGACGGTTCGGTCGGCCATGCTCGACTCGGGCCGTTCGAGCACGCTGTAGCCGCGCTGCCAGTGGATCTTCATCACCCACATCGAGCGCAGCGACATGGCCACGAAGCCGAACAGCACCACGCTGTAGACGATGTTCATGGGCAGGTCGACGATGGTCATCTGGTAGCTGCCCATCTTGAGCATCATCTGCACCGTGTACACGCTCATCGAGACCAGGAAGGCGACGCGGATCACATCGACGCCCATGGCCAAGGCCCGGCTCAGCTTGGCCGGCAGGTAGCGATAGAGCAGATCGACCTGGATGTGGTTGTTCTTGGCCACGCCGATCGACGCGCCGACGAAGACCACGCCGATCAGCAGGTAGCGCGCGATCTCCTCGGTCCAGGAGGCCGAGTTGTTGAGCGCGTAGCGGGTGAAGAACTGCGTGAACACGACGCCGGCCAGGGCCCAGAACAACAGCACCGCCGCCCAGGCCTCGAAGGGCGTGTTCGACAGATCCACGGCCTCGTCGGTGGCGTGAAACTCGCCGTCATCGCCCATCACCTTGGGGCCGGAGTCGATGTCCACCGTGTCGCCCTACTTGACGGCCACGATGCGGTCGTAGTCCTTCTTGTCGAAGCCCATCGACTCCACGGTCTTGGCCTTCAACACCGCATCGACAAAGCTCTGGCGGTTGACGTTGTGGATCTGGATGCCCTTGGACCTGAACTCGGCCACCAACTCGGACTCACGCTGCTTGATCTGCGCCGAGGCCTTGGCTGCCGCTTCGAGCGCCACGTCGGAGAAGATCTTCTTCTCGGCATCGGACAGCTTGGTCCAGATGTGCGGCGCCACCTGCGTGGTCAGGCCGTCGACGATGTGGCCGGTGAGCATGATGTGCTTTTGCACCTCGTAGAACTTCTTGGCCTCGATGGTGGTGAGCGGGTTCTCTTGCGCGTCGACGGTGCCGTTTTGCAGCGCCAGATAGACCTCGGCGAAGGCGATCGGCGTCGGGTTGGCGCCGCAGGCCTCGGGCGTGGCGCGGTAGGCCGGCACATCGGGCACGCGGATTTTCAGGCCCTTCATGCCGGCGCAATCGGTGAAGGGCTTGGTGCTGGTGGTCATGCGCGCACCGTAGTAGGTGTAGGCCAGGATCTGGATCCCGGTCTTCTCGCGGAAGCCGTCGATCATCTCCTTGAACACCGCGCTCTTGCTGTAGGCCAGCAGGTGCTCGCCGTCACGGAAGATGAAGGGGTAGTAGGCGATGCCCAGGCGCGGGTAGCTGCGCGCGGCGAAGCTGGGGCCGCTGATGATCATGTCCACCGTGCCCAGCAGCATGCCCTGGTTGATGTCGGTCTCTTTGCCCAGCGAACTGGCCGGGAAGACCTGGATCTCGAACTTGCCGCTGGTGCGCTTCTTGATCTCTTCGGCGGCCCAGACACTTTGCGTGTGATAGGGCTCACTGGTCTCGTAGACGTGGGCCCACTTGAGCTTGGTCTGGGCCAGGGCGGGCAGGGTGACCGTGGCCAAGGTGGCCACAGCGGCCAGTGCGGCCATGCTGGTCAGGCTCTTCATGAAGCTGCGTTTCATCATCTGTCTCCTCGGGGTGGTTCAGGGGCGGGGTAGTCGGGGCGTGGGTGGGCGATCGCAGGCGGCGTGTCAGGCGGCCACCACCTGCACCTTGGTGCTGCGCGTGCGGTCCAGCGCCAGATCGAAGGCTTCTTGCGCGCGGGCCAGCGGCAGTTGCGCGGTGATGAGCGGCCGCACGTCCACGCGGCGGCTGCGGATGGCTTGCACGGCCCAGTCGAAGGCCCCGTGGGCGCGAAAGACGCCGCGGTAATCCAGCTCGCGCTGCATCACGCTGTTGGCCGGGAAGGGCACTTCGGCCGGCAGCGTGCCGACCTGGATGACGCGGCCGCCGCGGCGCAC
>JANPMR010000387.1:0-1881 GCA_031427055.1 Rubrivivax sp. | reverse complement strand
CGGCAGCCCCATGTTGAGCGTCAGCCCCTCGCGCGTGGCACCGGACATCGGTGAATACGTGCGGCCGTCACTGCTCATGATGAAGGTGAAATCGCACACCAGCAGCTGCACGGCGGCTGTGACGATGGCGTCGAACACCGGTTTCACGTCGGTGGGCGACCGGCTGATCACGCGCAGGATGTCGGCACTGGCCGTCTGCCGCGCCAGCGCTTCCTGCGTCTCGTTGAACAAGCGCGCGTTCTGAATGGCGATCACGGCCTGGTCTGCAAAGGTGGCCAGCAGCGCCTGTTCCTTGGCATCGAGGGCATCGCCCGCTTCGCGCACGACGACGAGCGTGCCGATCGCTCGACCATCCCACAGCAGCGGCGCCACGGCCAGCGCATGGTTGCCGACAACCTGCGCGAGGAGCCGCGACTCGACGGGGACGTTCGCGTTGCTGAGGGCATCGGCGTAGGTCACGAGCCGGCGCTCGCTCAAGGCCCACTCGCTGCTGCTGCCGGCCAGCGCCATGGGATACAGGCCCATCGCGCGCTGCGGTTCACCGGCCCCGGCCGCGGCCCACAGGTGCAGCAAACCGTCGTCGCCCACGCGCAGCAGCAGCATCCGGATGCTGCGCAGCAGCCGGGCACAACTCTGCAAGATGGTGTCGAACACCGGCTGCGGGTCGGCCACCGAGCGGCTGATGACTTGCAGCACTTCGGCAGTGGCCGTCTGCTGGTCCAGCGCTTCTTTGGTCTCGTTGAACAAGCGCACGTTCTCGATGGCGATCACCGCCTGGTCGGCGAAGGTCTGCAGCAGCGCGATCTGGTGCGGCGTGAACTCGCCCACCTCGACGCGGGTGATGCTGATCACGCCGATGGCGACGCCCTCACGCACCAGCGGCACGTTGGCCAAGGCATGGAAGCCGCGCGCCTTGGCCAGTTCCTTGTGCTGCTCTGTGGTGCGCGGGTCGGTCAACACATCGGCGATCTGGATGGGCAGCCCGGTGCGCATAGGGTCCAGCACGTACGTGTCATCGACGACGTGGCCGCCGCTGTAGAGCTGCAGCGCCTGGTCGGCCTGCTGGCTGGTTTGGGTGAACGCCGTGAGCCGCATCAGCGTGCCCTCGAGCTGCCAGACCGTCGCGGAGTAACCGCCCACAAGGCGCTTGGCGCTGGCGACGATGGCATCGAGCACCGGCTTTACATCGTCGGGTGACTGGGCGATGACCTTGAGGATCTCCGCCGTGGCGGTTTGCCGCTCCAGCGCCTCTTGTGTCTCGTTGAACAGCCGCACGTTCTCGATGGCGATGACGGCCTGGTCGGCGAAGGACTGGGCCAGCGCGATGTCAGCTTCGCTGAAGGGCTCGGGCTTGTCGCGCTGAAAGGCCAGGACGCCCAGGCCTTCCTGGTCGTGGCCGCGCAGCAGGGGCAGCAGCAGCCCTGAGAGCGTGCCCGTGCGCCGCTGGATGCCTTTCTCGTGCTCGGGCAGGTCGCTGGCCAGCCAGTCAGGGATGTGCAGCGGCGCCCGCGACAGCAGCGCCCGCGAAGGAAAGTTGTGCGCCGGGTCCAGCGGTATGCGGCCGGAAAAGCCCATCTGCACGCCTTCGGCCGTGGCGTGGAACAGGGACACCAGGGCGTTGCCGTCGCGGCGCAGGAAGCCGGTGCGGTAGCAGCCCAGCAGCTTGCGCGCCGTGCTGACGATGACCTCCACCACCGGCATCACGTCGGTGGGCGACTGGCTGATGACGCGCAGGATGTCGGCGCTGGCGGTCTGGCGCTGCAGCGCGGCCTGGGTTTCGCTGAACAGGCGGGCGTTTTCCAGCGCCATGCCCATGCTGGCGGCCACGGTCTGCAGCAGGCCAATGTCGGCTTCGCTGAAGGCGTCTTCACGGTCGGCGCT
>JANPMR010000386.1:0-1752 GCA_031427055.1 Rubrivivax sp. | reverse complement strand
GCCTCCAGGATCTGCGCCACCTGCTGCGGCACGCCACCGATCGAGCCCGCACCCATGGTGATGACGACATCGCCGCCGCAGGCCACGCGGGCGATCTCATTGGCCAGCTCGCGCACGTTCTCGACGAAGATCGGCGCCGAGGCGCCGGCTTGCGCCAGCGCACGCACCAGCGCCTGGCCGTCGGCGCCGGCAATCGGTGCTTCGCCGGCCGCATAGACCTCGGTCACCAGCACGGCGTCGGCGCGGCCGAGCACGGTCACGAAGTCATCAAAGCAATCGTGGGTGCGCGTGTAGCGGTGCGGCTGGAAGGCCAGCACGAGGCGCCGGCCCGGGAAGGCGCCGCGCGCCGCCGCCAGCACGGCCGCGATCTCCACCGGGTGGTGGCCGTAGTCGTCGATGAGCGTGAAGTCGCCACCGTTGCGCGCCGGCAGTTCGCCACAGCGCTGGAAGCGGCGGCCGACGCCGGCAAAGCCGGCCAGCGCCTGCGTCACCGGCGCGTCGGGCAGATCGAGCAGCATCGCCACGGCGATGGCCGCCAGCGCGTTGCGCACGTTGTGCTCGCCGGCCAGGTTCAAGCTCACTGGCAGGTCGCTGCGGCCGTGGCGCTGCACGACGAACGACATGCTGCCGCCCGGCAGCGCCTGCACCTGCACGGCGCGCAGGTCGGCGTCCTCGCCCAAGCCATAGGTGATGAAGGGGCGCGCCAGCATCGGCAGGATGGCGCGCACGCCGGCGTCGTCGCTGCACATCACCGCCGTGCCATAGAACGGCAGCCGGTGCAGGAAGTCGATGAAGGCGCCACGCAGTCGCGACAGGTCGTGGCCGTAGGTCTCCATGTGGTCGGCGTCAATGTTGGTGACGACGCTGATCACCGGGCTCAGGTGCAGGAAGCTGGCGTCGCTTTCGTCGGCCTCGACAACGATGTAGTCGCCCGCGCCCAGGCGCGAGTTCGTACCGGCCGACTCCAGCTTGCCGCCGATCACGAAGGTCGGGTCGACGCCGGCCTGCGCCAGCACGCTGGCAACGAGCGAGGTGGTGGTGGTCTTGCCGTGCGTGCCGGCGATGGCGATGCCCTGCTTGAGGCGCATCAGCTCGGCCAGCAGCACGGCGCGCGGCACCACCGGGATGCGCCGCGCGCGTGCCGCCATCACCTCGGGGTTGTCGGGCTTGACGGCGGTGCTCGTGACCACCGCCTGCGCGCCTTCGATGTGCGGCGCGGCATGGCCGATGGAGATGCGCAGGCCCAGGCCCGCCAGGCGCCGCGTCACATCGCTCTCAAGCTGGTCTGAGCCGGAGACGCGATAGCCCAGGTTGTGCAGGATCTCGGCGATGCCGCTCATGCCGGCGCCGCCGATGCCGACGAAGTGAATGTGCTTGATGGCGTGCTTCATGCGCGACCCACAAGCGACTCGATCTCGTCGGCCACGCGCGCCGCCGCCTGCGGGCGCGCCAGGGCGCGCGCCTTGGTCGCCATCGCCAGCAGGCTGTCGCGCGTCAGCGCCGCCAACGCCTCGGCCAGCGTCTGCGGTGTCATGTCCGCCTGCGGCAGGTGCACGGCCGCACCCTGCCCTGCCAGCCACACGGCGTTGTCGCGCTGATGCGAAGTGGTGCTGATGATCAGCGGCACCAGGATTGCCGGCACGCCCGCGGCGCAGAGCTCGCTGACGGTGATGGCGCCGGCGCGGCAGACCATCACATCGCACTCGGCCAGGCGGCGCGGCATGTCGTCGATGAAGGGCAGCACCTCGGCTG
>JANPMR010000385.1:0-11520 GCA_031427055.1 Rubrivivax sp. | reverse complement strand
TTCTTTGGCAACCCGTGCCGGTACTTGCTGAGGCGTCGGATGGGCATCGATCTCGGCCGCAGCGCCGACGAATTGCAGGACGATGAACCCTTTCTCCCCGACTGGCCCGGGCGCACGGCACTGGCCGCCCGCCTGCTCGGGCCCCTGCTGGGTGGTGCCGCGCCACAGGCGGTGCGCGAGCTGGCGCTGGCCGGTCAAGAGCTGCCGGCGGGCTCGCTGGGGCGGCGGCAGCTCGACCTGGAGCTCGAACAGTTGACGGCCTTCGCCGGCACCGTCCGCGCGCACGCATCGCAGCCTTGCCTGCCGCTGCACCCGATGCGCCTGGCGTTCGACATCGACGGCGAAGCCTGGCACGTGGTGGGCGGCTTTGCAGACCTGCGGGCGGGCGGCGTGCTGCGCTGGCGCTACGACGCGCTGCGCGCCGGTGACGTGCTGGCGGCGTGGATTGCGCACCTCGCGCTGTGCTCTGCACCGCCGGCGGGTGTCGAGCCGCAGACCGTGTGGCTGTCGCTGGACGCGCCGTTGACGCTGGCTTGTCCGGAGCAACCCGCCGAGCTGCTGCACGGCCTGGTGCACCTGTACCGACGGGGGCTGATCGAGCCGTTGCGGTTCTTTCCGAAGTCTGCGTGGTCCTACGTGGACAACGGCGGGTCCTTGTCGGCGGCCAGCAAGGTGTGGACCGCGACCAAGGATCGCCCCTTCGCCGAAGGCGCCGATCCAGCCTACCGGCTTGCACTGCGCGGGCGCACAGACGCGCTGGACGCCGAGTTCACCGAACTGGCCACGCAGGTGTTCGGCCCGGTGTTGGCCGCACGCGTCGGCATGCCAACGGCAGCGGGCGTGACGGCATGACGCGAGAGGCGCTGAACGTTCTGGATTGCCCGCTCGACGGCACGCGCCTGATCGAGGCGTCAGCCGGCACCGGCAAGACCTGGAACATCTGCGGCCTGTACCTGCGCCTGCTGCTCGAGCGCGGGCTCGAGGTGCAGCAGATCCTGGTCGTGACCTTCACCAATGCCGCAACAGCAGAGCTGCGCGAACGCGTTCGCGCGCGCATTGCCCAGACCCTGGCGCGCCTGCGTGGCGCGGCAGCGCCGTCGGGCGACCCTTTCATCGACGCGCTGCTGCAGTCATTGCGCAGCCGTCATGCGCTGTCCGACGACGCCATGGTGCCGCGGCTGGAACTGGCGTTGCAGACCTTCGACGAAGCCTCGATCTTCACCATCCACGGCTTCTGCCAGCGCGCCCTGGCCGACACGCCGTTTGCGGCGGGCACGCCGATGGCGCTGGAACTGCTCACCGACGACAGCGAACTGCGCATGGAGGTCGTGCATGATTTCTGGCGCAGCCACGTCGCGGGCGACGCGCTGCCGGCGGCAACGGCCGCGCACCTGCTGGCGATGAAGGACAGACCCGAGAAGTGGGGCCAACTGCTGAAGCGCCAGTTGGCCAAGCCGCTCTCGAGAGTCATCTGGCCAGACACCCTTGATGACGGCGCCACCGCGGACGCGCCGGCTCTCGCCGCGGCACACGCCGCGGCCCGGGCGACCTGGCGGGCCGAGCGCGAGGACATCGTCGCCTGCGTAATGGAGGCGCTGCCCAGGCTGAACGGCACGACCTACAAAGAGGCGTCTGTCCAGAAGGCCGCGGCCGAGTGGGACAGCCAGTTGGCGAGCAGCGATGCGCTGGCCGCGCCCGACAAGCTCGAGAAGCTCAAGCTCTTCACGTCCGACTATCTCAAGCCCAAGAAGAACCAGCAGCCGCCACGGGCGCACCGCTTCTTCGCCGAGGCCGGCGCGCTGCTGAGCTTGCTTGAGACTTTGAGGCAGGCGCTGGTCCTCGCCCGTCAGCGGCTGCTGCGGCAACTGCTGACCGACGCGCCGCCAAGGCTGCGCGCGCTGAAGCGCGAGCGCCGCGTCGTCGCGTTTGACGACATGCTGTTCAACCTGCATCAAGGCCTGGTGAACGGCCAAAAACCCGGCCTGGCGCACGCGCTCAGGACGCGCTTCCCGGCGGCGCTGATCGACGAGTTCCAGGACACCGATCCGCTGCAGTTCGCGATCTTCAAGACGATCTACGGTGGCAGCGCGTCGCCGGTGTTCCTGGTCGGCGATCCCAAACAAGCGATCTACAGCTTTCGCAATGCCGACCTGAACACCTACCTGCAAGCGCGTCACGAGGCCATTGCCGAGTACACGCTGGCCGACAACCAGCGCTCCACGCGCGAGCTGCTCGCGGGCCTGAACGGGCTGTTCACGGTCAATCCGCAGGCCTTTGTGTTGCCAGGGCTGGCCTACCAGCCGGTGAACTTTGGCGCCAAGCCGCGCAAGCCGTGGCTTGATACCTCGCAGGCGCGTGCGCCGCTGCAGCTATGGCAACTGCCGCTGGACGACGGCGGCGCGCCGCTGCCCAAGCCGCTGGCACGCCGCGCAGCCGCCGAGGCCTGCGCCGGCGAGATCGTGCGCCTGCTGGGTGCGGCGCAGCGGCGCGAGATTTTGCTGGGCGAACAGCCGCTGACGGGCGGCGACATCGCGGTGCTGGTGCGCAGCCACGCCCAAGGTGGTGAGATGCGGCGCGCGCTGGCGGCGCTGGGCGTGGGCAGCGTCGAGTTGTCGCAAGCCAGCATCTTCCAGAGTCCTGACGCCGAAGACCTGGAACGCGTGATGACGGCGATTCTGGAGCCGGCCCGCGACCGCACGCTGCGCGCGGCGCTGGCCACCAGCCTGCTCGGCCTGGACGCGGCGGGCATCGAGTCCGTCTCGGCCGACGAAGCCAGGCTGCTCGGCTACGTCACCCGTTTCACCGAGTACCGTGAACTCTGGCTGCGCCGCGGCGTGGGCCTGATGCTGCGCAGCCTGATGGTGCGCGATGGCGTCAACGAGCGCCTGCTGGCCCGTGCCGATGGCGAGCGCCGCCTGACCAATCTGCTGCATCTGTCCGAAAGCCTGCAGCAGGCCGCAGAGTTGCACGGCACGCCCGAGTTGCTGCTGCGCTGGCTGCAGCGCCAGCGCACTGAGGGCAGCAGCGATGACGCCGTCCAACTGCGACTGGAGTCCGACCGCAACCTGGTGCAGATCATCACCATCCACAAATCCAAGGGCCTGGAGTACCCGGTCGTCTTCTGCCCGTTTCTGTGGGATGGCCACGCAGGCGGCTCGCCCAGCACGCTGGAAGGGCGCGAGTACCACGATGACGCAGGCCTGCCCGTGCTGGACTTCTGTGAGTACGGCAAGGACGACCCCGCGGGGGCCGCGATCAAGGCGCAGATCGCCCTTGCGCGCGCAGCCGAGAACCTGCGCCTGATCTACGTGGCGCTGACACGCGCGGTGCAGCGTTGCTACCTCGTCGTCGGCTCGTACACGACCGGCAAGAGTCGGTCAGTCACTGAGAGCGGGCGCAGCCGATTGAACTCGCTGGTGGCCGGCGCAGGGCTGTCGCCTGCCGATTGGCAGCAAAGCAAGTTGACGCCAGCGGCCATCACCGCGGCATGGCAGGCGCTGGGCACGGCGCACCCGGGATGTGTCGGCTTCGACGCCCTGCCGGTCGGTCCTTGGGCCAAGCTTGACCCGGCGCGCCCGCGGCCCGAAGCCGTGGCCGCCCTGCCCCCGCCGGCGGCAATCCCCGCAGCCTGGTGGATCGGCAGCTACAGCAGCCTTGCGCAGGGCGCACGCCACGAAGCGGCGGCACTCGACCACGATGCCCGCGTGGCCGCGCCCGAGAACGACGACGATCTGGCCGCACAGGCTCAGTCATCGCCACCTGCAGCGTCTGACGACGACATCCTGAACTTCCCGCGCGGGCCGCAGGCCGGCAACGCTATCCACGCCGTGTTCGAGCGCGTGGACTTCACCGAGCCCGCATCCTGGCCGGCGGCGATTTCGACCGCGCTGCGTGATCATCCGCAGGGCCCACTCGGCGCTGACGCAGCGCGCCTGCCCCGCATGCTGCAGCGCATGGTGGCCGACGTGTTGAGCACGCGGCTGCCCGCCGGCATGGCCCTGTGCACGGTGCCGCGCAAGTGCCGACTGGTCGAGATGGAGTTCAACCTGCCTGCCGCGCACCTGAGGGCCAGCACACTGGCCGCATTGCTGCGGGATCACGGCTATCCGGTGCCGCCGCTGAGCTTCGGCGTGCTTGAAGGTTACCTGCGCGGCTTCATCGATCTGGTGTTCGAGCACGCGGGCCGCTTCTACATCCTCGACTGGAAGTCCAACCACCTGGGCCAGGGCCCCGCCGCCTATACGGAAGGCCCCATGGTGCGTGCGATGCACGAGCACGGCTACCACCTGCAGTACCTGCTCTACACCGTGGCCCTGCATCGCTACCTGTCGTGCCGCCTGCCGGCGTATCACTACGACGATCACTTCGGCGGCGCGATGTACCTCTTTGTGCGCGGCGTGCGCCCGCTCTGGACCACCGCTGACGGCACCGCGACAGGTGTGTACTTCGACCGTCCGCCCACAGCACTGGTCGAAGCGCTGTCGGCACTGTTCGCCTCGCACGCGCCCACCGGGGCGGCGTCATGACCCTCGCCGCCGAAGCCGCGCCCGGCACGCCGGCTGATCGTCTGGCCGCCGCGTTCGCCGCCCATCTGGCGGCTTGGTCACGCCAGCTAGGCAGCGATGACGCCACGCAGGCCGTCGTCGCCCACGCCGCGGCCGCGGTCAGCACGGCAACCAGCGCAGGGCACGTCTGCGTGTCGCTGCAAGAACTGGCCCACGGCGCCGCCATCGGCCTGGACGCGCAGGCGCTGCGCGCGGCCCTGCTGGCCTCTGGCGTGGTGGGCACACCCGCTCATGCCCGCGCAATGCCCTTGATCCTGGACGACGAGGGCCGCCTCTACCTGCACCGCTACTTCGACTACGAGCGCCGGCTGGCCACGCGTCTGGCGCAAGCGGCATCCCTGGCGCAGGCCGCGCCGTTTGACATTGACGAGGCTGCCAGGCAGTTGCTCGACACGCTCTTCCGCGCCAATGAAGCGGCACTGCAGGGTGACGTGGACTGGCAGAAGATTGCCGCAGCGCTGGCCCTGCGCGGTCGCCTGACCATCATCAGCGGCGGCCCGGGAACGGGCAAGACGACGACGGTGGTGAATCTGCTCGCCTGCCTGATCGCCCAGAACCCCGATTGCCGGATTGCGCTGGCCGCGCCCACCGGCAAGGCGGCTGCGCGGATGACCGAGGCCATACGCCAGCGCGCCGTGCACCTGCCCGAGGCGCTGCGGGCACGGCTGCCCCAGGATTCATCCACCGTCCACCGTCTGCTGGGTGTGCGGCCCGCCGGCGCCGGCTTCATCCATCACGCGGGCCACCCGCTGGCCATCGATGTGCTGGTCGTCGACGAAGCCTCGATGCTCGATCTGGCGCTGGCGACCCGCCTGCTCGAAGCCGTGCCTGTATCGGCGCGGATCGTCCTGCTCGGCGACAAGGACCAGCTCTGTGCGGTCGAGGCGGGCGCGGTGTTCGCCGAGCTGAGCGCCGACCCCGACTTGACGGGCGCGTGCGGCACCGCGCTGGCCGCGCTGTGCGGGCTGCGCCCCGATCAACTTCAAGTGCAGGCCACGGCGCGGAACAGCCCGCTCAAGGACGCCGTGGTCTGGTTCACGCAGAACTTTCGCTTTGCCAAGCACTCGGGCATCGGGCGGCTGGCGGCCGACATCAACGCGGCCCGCGCGAGCGAGACCGTGGCCTGGTTGCAGGCCCAGGGCGATGACTCGGTCGAGTGGCTGGACGACAGTGACACTAAAGGCGCCGACGCCGTGTTCGCGCGGCTGGTCGAGGGCTATGGCGCTTACCTGCGAGTCGTGCTTCGCGACCCCACCGACCTGGCAGCCGTCACGCAGGCCTTTGGCGCTTTTCGTGCCCTGTGCGCGCTGCGCGAGGGCCCGCGCGGCATGCTGGCGGTCAACGACCGGATGACGCGCCACGCACGCGACCAGCTGGCACCGCTGCACGACGCATCGACAGTCGACCCGCGCTCGCCCTGGTTCGTGGGGCGGCCGGTCATGGTGCTGCGCAACGACGCGGTGGCCAGGTTGTTCAACGGCGACATCGGCATCACGCTGCCAGACGCCAACGGCACGCCGATGGTGTATTTCGCTGACGCCGAGGGCGGGTTCAGGGCCGTGGCGCCGGTGCGCATGCCCCAGCACCAGACCGCTTTCGCCATGACCGTGCACAAGGCGCAGGGCTCGGAGTTCGACGCGGTGCTGGTGCTGCTGCCGCCGCGACGCAGCCCGGTGCTCACGCGCGAACTGCTCTACACAGCGGTGACGCGAGCCCGTCAGCGCGTCACGCTGGTCGGCAACGCCGATGTGCTGACCTGCGCCATCCTGTCGCCCACGCAACGCCACTCCGGTCTGCTCGCCCGCCTGCGCGACGCCGCGTCGTCGACAGGCGGCCTTTCATGACCCGCACGGACGCCTCGTTGCGTGCCCTTCTCGAAGAACGCATGAGCTCGTTCGATGTACAGACCATGCCGGCAGCCGAGCATCGACACGCGGCCGTGGCTCTGGTGGTCAGCGAGGAGGGCCACGGCGCAGACTTACCTGGATTGCCCCAGCACGCCCACTGGAGCAAGGCCCCGGCCGTGCTGCTGACGCGGCGCGCCGCAAGCTTGCGCAACCACGCCGGCCAGTGGGCACTGCCGGGCGGCCGCATCGACGACGGCGAGTCGCCCGAAACGGCCGCCCTGCGCGAACTGGCCGAAGAAATCGGACTCGTGCTGGATGCCCGTGCTGTGATCGGGCGGCTGGACGACTACGCCACACGGTCGGGCTATCTCATCACGCCGGTGGTGGTCTGGGGCGGCGATGCGAGCGGCGTCGTGGCCAATGCCGCCGAGGTCGCGTCCATCCACCGCATCCCGGCGGATGAGTTGCTGCGGCCCGATGCGCCGCTGCTCAATCAGGTGCGAGGGGCGCCGCACCCTGTGCTGCGCATGCCAGTCGGTGACGGCTGGATCGCGGCACCCACGGCCGCCTTCCTGTACCAGTTTCGCGAGCTCTGCCTGCTGGGCAGGCCAACCCGCGTGGCGCACTTCGATCAGCCGGCATTCGCCTGGCGATAAGTCGCGGCGAGCGCGTGCGACTATGATGAATCCGCATCGGCGCGGGTGGTGGAATCGGTAGACACAGCGGGCTTAAAACCCGCCGCTTCTCGAAAGAGGGCGTACGGGTTCAAGACCCGTCCCGCGCACCAGCCACACTGCGGTGTAGGAGGCGGTCAGCAGGGCTGTGAGGTAGAGCTTGGAGGCGCGACCGGGAGTCGAACCCGGCTAGACGGATTTGCAATCCGTTGCATAACCGCTTTGCTATCGCGCCGCTGCCTGGATTCTCAGCCAAAAAGGAAGGGAAGCCGAAGCTTCCCTTGTCTTTGAAATTTGGAGCGGGATAAGAGGCTCGAACTCTCGACCTATACCTTGGCAAGGTATCGCTCTACCAACTGAGCTAATCCCGCATCGCTTCTTTCATCGCTTCTTTCATCGATTCTTCATCGCGCTCGACAGCCTCTGATCGTTTGCCAATCCGATCACGTCGAGCCTTGCATTATATGCCGACTTTTTAGCCCGGTGCAAGGCTGCTGGAGCCCTTGCGAGCAGCCATCGCGCCGCGCCTCAGTGCGGCAGCGCATCGCCGGTGGCCGTCGGCGCGGCCGCCTCGGGTTTCGCGGCGACGACCGCGGTCGCCACCGGCTCTTCGTCCGGCAGCGGCTGCGGTGGCCTCTCAAGCGCAAACTCGAGTACCTGGTCGATCCAGCGCACGGGCACGATGTCGAGGTTGGCCTTGGCGTTGTCGGGGATGTCCTGCAGATCCTTGACGTTGTCTTCCGGGATCAGCACCGTCTTGACGCCGCCGCGGTGCGCCGCCAGCAGCTTCTCTTTGAGGCCACCGATCGCGGTGACTTCACCTCGCAGTGTGATCTCACCCGTCATCGCCACATCGGCGCGCACGGGGATGCCCGAAAACGCAGAAACCAGCGCTGTCGTCATCGCCGCACCCGCGCTCGGGCCGTCCTTTGGCGTGGCGCCATCGGGCACATGGATGTGGATGTCGCGCTTCTCGAAGATCTCGTCCTTCAGGCCCAGCCGGCGCGCCCGTGAACGCACCACCGTGCGCGCGGCTTCGACCGACTCTTTCATCACGTCGCCGAGTGAACCGGTGCGGATGATGTTGCCCTTGCCCGGCATCACCGTGGCCTCGATGGTCAACAGATCGCCGCCGACTTCGGTCCATGCCAGACCGACCACCTGGCCGACCTGGTTCTTCATCTCAGCGCGGCCGAAGTCGAACTTGCGCACGCCCAGAAAGTCGTTGAGGTTGTCCTCAGTGACGACCACCGTGCCTTCGTACTTCTTGAGCTGGTGGCCCTTGACCACCTTGCGGCAAATCTTGCTGATCTCGCGCTCGAGGCTGCGCACGCCGGCTTCACGCGTGTAGTAGCGAATGATGCCGCGGATGGCGCTCTCGGTGAGTTCCAGCTCCTCGGGCTTGACGCCGTTGTTCTTGGCCTGCTTGGTGGCCAGGTAGCGCTGCGCGATATTGAGCTTTTCGTCCTCGGTGTAGCCGGCCAGACGGATGACTTCCATCCGGTCGAGCAGCGCTGGCGGGATGTTCATGCTGTTGCTGGTGGCCACAAACATGACGTCCGACAGGTCGAAGTCGACCTCCACGTAGTGGTCGCTGAAGGTGTGGTTCTGCTCGGGGTCGAGCACTTCCAGCAGTGCCGACGACGGGTCACCGCGAAAGTCCATGCCCAGCTTGTCGATCTCATCCAGCAAGAACAGCGGGTTGCGAACACCCACCTTGCTCAGGCTTTGCAGCACCTTGCCCGGCATGCTGCCGATGTAGGTGCGGCGATGGCCGCGGATCTCGGCCTCGTCGCGCATGCCACCCAGCGCCATGCGAACGAACTTGCGCCCAGTGGCGCGTGCCACGCTCTGGCCGAGGCTGGTCTTGCCCACGCCGGGGGGGCCTACCAGGCACAGGATGGGGGCCTTGACCTTGTCGACGCGCTGCTGAACCGCAAGGTATTCGAGGATGCGGTCCTTGACCTTCTCGAGGCCAAAGTGGTCTTCGTTGAGCACGTGCTCGGCGTTGGCCAGGTCGTGCTTGATCTTGGTCTTCTTGGCCCAGGGCAGGTTGACCAGGGTGTCGATGTAGTTGCGCACCACGGTGGCCTCGGCCGACATGGGCGACATCAGCTTGAGCTTCTTCAGCTCGCTCTCGGCCTTCTTGCGCGCTTCCTTGCTCATGCGCGCGGCCTTGATCTTTTTCTCAAGTTCCTCGAGGTCGGCGCCTTCTTCGCCGTCGCCCAGTTCCTTCTGGATCGCCTTGACCTGCTCGTTGAGGTAGTACTCGCGCTGGCTCTTCTCCATCTGGCGCTTGACGCGGCCGCGGATGCGCTTCTCGACCTGCAGGATGTCGACCTCGTGCTCCAGCAACTCGAGCAGCTTCTCGAGCCGCTTGGGCACGCTGAAGAGGTCGAGCACGGCCTGCTTGGCCTCAAGCTTGAGCGGCAAGTGTGCGGCGATGGTGTCGCCCAGGCGGCCCGGGTCATCGATGCCGGCGATGCTGGTCAGGATCTCGGGCGGGATCTTCTTGTTGAGCTTGACGTACTGGTCGAACTGCTGCGTCACGGCGCGGCGCAGCGCTTCGATCTCGGGCGTGGCGTCGACGGCCACCGACACCGGCACGACGTCGCCAACGAAGTAATCGTTGGTCTCGGTGATGCGTTCGGTGGTGGCGCGCTGCACGCCCTCGACCAGCACCTTCACGGTACCGTCGGGCAGCTTGAGCATCTGCAGGCTTGAGCTGACGCAGCCCACGCTGAACATGTCGTCGGCCTTGGGCTCGTCCTTGCCTGCGGCCTTCTGCGCCACCAGCATGATCTGGCGGCCCTGCTCCATGGCCGCCTCGAGCGCCTTGATCGACTTGGGCCGACCCACGAACAAGGGGATGACCATGTGCGGAAACACCACCACGTCGCGCAGCGGCAACAGCGGCAGCGTGATCGGGTCGGGCGGCAGGATGGGATGTCCGGACATAGAGACCTCTCTTTCTCAGGTCCACGTGGGGCCCGAGACGGGTAATGCAAGATGGCGCCGCCCCGTGGTCTCTTAGAGCGTGGGCGATTTTCGTCGCGAGCGTGCCGAGCTTGGTTCGAGAAGCGCAACCGTACACCCGTACGGTGAGCATCGCAGGGCCAAGATCGGCACGCGCAGAAGAAAAGCGCCCATGCTCTAGGCCGAAGCCTTCTTCTCGCGGTAGACCAACAGCGGTTTACCGCTGTCTTCGATGATGTGCTCGTCGATCACCACCTTGGCCACGCCGTCGAGCGTGGGCAGCTCGAACATGGTGTCGATGAGCGAGTGCTCCAGGATCGAGCGCAGGCCGCGCGCGCCGGTCTTGCGCGCCAGCGCCTTGCGCGCGATGGCCGTCAGCGCCGAGGGGCGGATCTCGAGTTCGACGCCGTCCATCGCGAACAACTTTTGGTACTGCTTGAGGAGCGCGTTCTTGGGCTCGGTGAGGATCTGCACCATCGCGTCGATGGTCAACTCACCCAAGGTGGCCACCACGGGCAAGCGGCCCACCAGTTCGGGGATGAGGCCGAACTTGATCAAGTCCTGGGGCTCGGCCTCGCGGAAGATGTCAGCGGCGCGCTTCTCGGTCTTGCTGTGCACGCTGGCCGCAAAGCCGATACCGGACTTCTCGGTGCGGTGCTGGATGACCTTTTCAAGCCCGTCAAAAGCGCCACCGCAGATGAACAGGATGTTGGTCGTGTCGATCTGCAGGAAGTCTTGATTCGGGTGCTTGCGCCCGCCCTGCGGTGGCACGCTGGCCATCGTGCCTTCCACCAGCTTGAGCAGCGCTTGCTGCACGCCTTCGCCCGAGACATCGCGCGTGATGCTGGGGTTGTCGGCCTTGCGACTGATCTTGTCGATCTCGTCGATGTAGACGATGCCACGCTGGGCGCGTTCGACGTCGTAGTTGCAGTTCTGCAAAAGCTTCTGGATGATGTTCTCGACGTCCTCGCCCACGTAGCCGGCTTCGGTCAATGTGGTGGCGTCGGCGATCACGAAGGGCACGTTGAGCAAGCGCGCCAGGGTCTGCGCGAGCAGCGTCTTGCCGCTGCCGGTGGGCCCGATCAAGAGAATGTTGCTCTTGGTGAGCTCGACCTCGTCCTTGGACGCGTTGGCGCCCATGTGCTTGAGGCGCTTGTAGTGGTTGTAGACGGCCACAGCCAGCGTGCGCTTGGCCACCTCCTGGCCGATCACGTACTGGTCCAGGCTGGCCTTGATCTCGCTCGGCATCGGCAGGTCGGACTTGGACGCCTTGGGGTCGGCGTTGTCGGCCGGCACTTCATCGCGAATGATGTCGTTGCACAGCTCGATGCATTCATCGCAGATGAACACGCTCGGGCCCGCGATGAGCTTCTTCACCTCATGCTGACTTTTGCCGCAGAAGGAACAGTACAGGACCTTCTCGCTGGAGGCGCCTTTTTTGTCGGCCATAAAGGTGAT
>JANPMR010000384.1:0-10423 GCA_031427055.1 Rubrivivax sp. | reverse complement strand
AGCACCTGCCAGGGCTGCACGCAGTGGTGCGCGATCCAGATCTTCGTGCAGGAGGGCCGCGCCGTCAGGGTGCGCGGCAACCCGCTGAGCAAGACCAACCACGGTTATGTCTGCCCGCGCGGCCACATGATTCCGCAGCAGCTGTACAGCCCGGACCGCATCAAGGTGCCGATGAAGCGCACCAATCCAGCCAAGGGCCGCGGCATCGATCCGAAGTTCGTGCCCATCAGCTGGGACGAAGCGATGAGCACGGTGGCCGACAAGATGATCGAGCTGCGCAAGGCCGGTGAGCCGCAAAAACTGACCTACGTTCGCGGCCGCTATTCGACCAGCTCGACTGACCTGCTCTACGGCACCCTGGGCAAGCTGTACGGCACGCCCAACTACTTCACCCACAGTGCCATCTGCGCCGAAGCCGAGAAGATGGGGCCGGGCCTGACGCAGGGCTTCTTCGGCTACCGCGACTACGACCTGGAGAAGACCGAGTGCCTGGTCACCTGGGGCTGCGACCCGCTGGCCTCCAACCGCATGGTGCCCAACACGATCCAGCGCTTCCATGAAATCGTCAAGCGTGGCAGCGTCATCGCCATCGACCCGCGGCTGACCAATGCGGCGGCCAAGGCGCAGGAATGGCTGCCGGTGAGCCCGGGCACCGACGGCGCGCTGGCCGGCGCGATGGCGCATGTGTTGCTCGTCGAAGGCCTGTGGAGCCGCGAGTTCGTAGGTGACTTCAAGGACGGCAAGAACCTCTTCGTCGCCGGCAAGATGGTCGATGAAGGCAGCTTCACCGAGAAGGAAACCCACGGCGTCGTCAAGTGGTGGAACCTGGAGCTCAAGGACCGCACACCCGCCTGGGCCGAGAAGGAAACGCTGATCCCGGCCGCGCAGATCGTGCGCGTGGCCCGCGTCATGGGCCGAGCCGGGTCGAAGACGGCGGTCTGGATGGGCCCTGGCGTTTGCATGAACCCGCGCGGCACCTACGCCGCCATGGCCGTGCATGCGCTCAATGGCCTGCTCGGCTCGATCGATGTCGAAGGCGGCGTCTGGCAAAGCCCGAGCGGCCCGCCGCTGGCCAAATTTGCCAGCTCGGACGCCTTCGTCGATGACCTGGCCAAGACCACCGGCAAGGGCAAAAAGCTCGACGGCCGCGGCGACAAGGACATGCCGGCCATGATGGGCGCCAAGTCCGGCAACGGCAGCGCGCTCAACAACGTGGCCAACGCCATGCTGAAGGACCCGGGCGCGGTGAAGATCATGATCGCCTCGTGGGCCAACCTGAACTTCTCCTGCACCGGCGCCGAGCGCTGGGACAGGGCCATGGCCAAGGTGCCGTTCTTCGTGCACATGGTCACCGACCCGTCGGAGATGACGCAGTTTGCCGACATCGTGCTGCCCTCGACCTTCAATTCGGCCGAGGGCTGGTCCATCGTCAGCAACGGCGGCAGCGGGCACGGCTATGCGTCGATCCAGCAGGGTGCCGTGAAGCGCCTGTGGGATGTGAAGCAGGAAGAGACCGAGGTCATGTGGCTGCTGGCCGAAAAGCTCAAGGCCAGGGGCTGGGCCAACCTGTTCGACTACTACGCCTCGTTCAAGGACCCCGAGACCGGCAAGGCGCCGACCACGGCGATGGAATTCAGCGAGATGGCCACGCGCATCACCAGCGCGCCGATCTGGATGGCCAAGGAACCCTTGAAGGGTGACGCCCCGGTGGCAGGATGGGCCGAGTTCCGCAAGAAGGGCATGTTCAGCGGCCCTAAGTACACCCTCAAGAGGGGTTGGGGCGGCAAGTTCGCCACCGAGACCAAGAAGTTCGAGTTCTACAGCGAGACGCTGAAGAAGGGCTTGCTTGATCACGCCAAGAAGTACAACACAACGGTCGACGACATCATGGGCGTGACCGGTTATGTGGCGCGCGGCGAGGTGGCCTTCGTGCCGCACTACGAGCCGGTCAAGCGCCACGGCAGCGTGGCCGACTACCCATTCGCCTTCATCGACTACAAGAGCCGTCTGAACCGCGAGGGCCGCAGTGCCAACCTACCCTGGTACCAGGAGTTCAAGAAGGTCGACCCCGGCGACGTCTCGTACAGCGACGTCGTGAAGATGAACCCGGTCGACGGCAGGCGACTCGGCCTGAAGACCGGTGACATGGTCAAAGTCAGCTCGCTGGCTGGCTCGATCACGGTGCCTCTCAAGCTGTGGGAGGGCGTGCGCCCCGGCACGGTGGCCAAGTGCTACGGCCAGGGCCACTGGGCCTACGGCCGCGTGGCGGCCAAGGACTACGCCAGGGCGATACCCAACGGGGGCAACAACAACGAGATCCTGGTCGATGACTACGACCGGCTCAGCGGCTCCACAGCCCGCAATGGCGGCTTCACCGGCGTGAAGATCGTCAAGGTCTGAACCCGCCCACCGATTCGAAGGAAATCATCATGACAAGACTTGGAATGGTCATCGACCTGGGCCGCTGCGTGGGTTGCGGCGCCTGTGCCTTTGCCTGCAAGACCGAGAACAACACCCGCGGCCGCGGCGACGGCCAGAGCCACAACTGGGCCGACTTCATCATGGGCACCGAGGGCAGCTTCCCGAACGTCACGCACTTCGTGATGCCGGTGCTGTGCAACCACTGCACCGACGCGCCCTGCATCAAGGCCTGCCCCGTCAAGCCCAACAAGGCGATCTTCAAGACCCCCGAGGGCATCACGCTGACCGACAACGAGTTGTGCATCGGCTGCCGCCAGTGCCAGGAAGCCTGCCCCTACAGCCACGACGATCTCGACGGCAAGAGCCTGACGGGCGAGACCTACAGCGTCATCAGCTACAACCCGGCCGACAAGAGCACGCAGCCCTATTGGGAAGACAAGTCGGCGTTGATCGCCGGCTGCACCGCGTCGGGCGCCGAGACCGCCGCCAAGGCGGGCGCTGCGTTGCCGGCGATGAACAAATTCACCTCGGGCGAAGCGCCGCCGCTGCGCAAGGGCGACACGATCGAGAAGTGCACCTTCTGCCACCACCGCACGCTCAACGGTCTGCAGCCGGCCTGCGTGGAGGTGTGCCCGTCGCAGGCGCGCATCTTCGGCGACCAGGACGACCCGAAGTCGCCGATCGCGATGCTGCTGGCCAAGGAAAAGTCGTTCCGCCTGCAGGAAGAGAAAGGCACCAAGCCCAACGTCCACTACATCGGCAAGTACAGTGTCCGCGCCTGAGGCCGCGATGACCTTGATGCCGGCGGTGCCCGACCAGGCGCTGGCGCGGCAGGAGCTGTGCCGCTTTCTGGCCGGCTGCTTTTACGAGCCAGGCGCCGAGTTTGCCGAAGAGCGGCTCTTCGAGTCCATCCTGGGCGCTGCGCAGCGCATCAGCCCCGAACTGGCCGCACACGCACTGCGCCTCGGGCAGGCGTTTGCCGCGGCCAGCCTGCAGGACCTGCTGGTGGACTACACGCGCCTGTTTCTGGGCGCGCCTCAGGCGCTGGCCAATCCCTACGCATCGGTGTGGCTGACGGGCGAGCCCGAGTTGATGCAGGACAGCGCGATGGAGCTGCTCAAACTCTACGAGCAAGGCGGCTTCGAGATCGACCCCGAGTTCCGTGACCT
The DNA here is from genome assembly GCA_031427055.1 of Rubrivivax sp. Lineage (GTDB taxonomy): Bacteria > Pseudomonadota > Gammaproteobacteria > Burkholderiales > Burkholderiaceae_C > Rubrivivax. Next base: position 6,833 of record JANPMR010000384.1, on the reverse strand, counting down.
GCCCGATCACGTGGCCGTCGAACTGGAGTTTCTGTACCTGCTGAGCTACCAGCAGAACCAGGCCCTGGCCTCGGGCGACGACCCCGCGCTGCAAGCCGTGGCCGTGCTGCGCACCGCCTTCCTCGTCGGCCACCTTGGCCGCTGGCTGGGGCCCTTCATCCTGGCCGTGCACGACCACGCGCAGTGCGAGTTCTATCGCGAACTGGCGGAGCTCACCGAACTTTTCGTGCGCCTGGAAGGGCAGCGGCAGGACACGGTGACGCGGCACTGAGCGAGGGCTCCTGACTGCTGGCTCGCGGGTCCGCAAGAGCCGCGCCAATCGATCCCATGCCGCGCCAATCGATCCCATGCCGCTGCCAACCCTTCACGTGGCCTGCCTGTGCGCGGCGTGGTGCCGGCTATGCGACGACTATCGCGCCGTGGTGCGCGAAGTGGCCGCCGACCCGGCGCCCTGCGGGCCCGTACTGAAGTGGCACTGGATCGACATCGAGGACGAGGCTGATCTGCTGGGCGATGTCGATGTAGAGACCTTTCCGACGCTGGTGATCGCAGACCGCGTCACGGTGCGATTCGCAGGGCCGCTGACGCCGCAGCCCGAGATCTTGCGGCGCCTGCTTCGCGCGACGATCTTCGACGCACAGTCGGACGCGCAGTGGCCGCCAGCGCCCGCCGAGCTGCGGGCGTTCGCGGCACGTCTGGAACAGCGACCCGCAGACACGATCTGAGACGTCCCGCTCACCCGATGCGCCGCGTTGGCGGCGGGGCCTCAGCGCGCGGGTTCGCTGCCTCAGACGGCCGGCGCCGTTGCGAAGTATCTCGACTGGAACCGCAATGCGACCTTGACCAAAAAAATCATCACGGGCACTTCGACCAGCGGCCCGATGACCGCCGCAAAGGCCGCCCCCGAGTTGATGCCGTAAACGGCGATGGCCACCGCGATGGGCAGGTTGGTGGTGCCCACGGTGAACGAATCGATCCAGCCGCCGATGCCGGGCAGGCCCAGGCTGAGCGCCACACCCAGCGCCATGGCGGCAAAGATCCACAGCGTGAGGTAGCGGTCCAGGAAGGACAGCTTACGGGTCAGTTCGCTCAAGTCAGGCTCCTCAACTGCGGCCGATGGCGGCCATGGCCGTCTGCAAATCGCCGCGACTCATGGCTTCGATGGGCAGCGCCAGCAACTGCAGCATGCGGTAGCCGATGGCCTGGCGCGTGAGCTCGAAAGCGCGCCGCTTGCCGGCGTCGCGGCCATCCGCATTTGACGGGTCGGGGTAGCCCCAGTGCACCATCACCGGCTGGCCGCCTGCGGCGCTGAAGAACACCGGGCAGGCCTCGGCCGCGGCCAGCACGCTGCGCGCCGAGTTGTGGGTGCAGAGAATCAGGACGTGTTGCGTCATGCCGGGGCCTGGTTTGTTGGCTCAGCAGCCCGGCTTGCATGACTTCCTTGAGGTGGAACGACAAGGTCGAAGCCGGCACGTCGAGCAGCGCCGACAGCGAGCCCGGCGTCATGCCCAGCGGCGCAGCGCCGACCAGAGCCCGGAAGACGCGCAGCCGCATGTCCTGGGCCAGGGCAGCGAGCGCGGCAACAGCCGTTGTTTCGTTCATATTGCGAGACTTATGGAATTAATGACTGGAGTCACGAGCCGACACAGCTTTCTCGAGGCGCCTCGGTTCATGCCACCATGCGCGCTGATTCCACGCAGCCACGCCAACGCCATGCCCCCTATGCCCGCCGCCGTAGTGCCCCGCGACCGCCTGCACGCCCTGCTGCGCGCCATGCCCAAGGCCGAGCTGCACATCCACATCGAAGGCTCGCTCGAGCCCGAACTGATCTTCGCGCTGGCGCAGCGCAACGGCGTCGTGCTGGCCTACCCCAGCGTCGAAGCCTTGCGCGCCGCCTATGCCTTCAGCGACCTGCAGAGCTTTCTGGACATCTACTACGCCGGCGCCAGCGTGCTGTTGAAAGAGGCCGACTTCTTCGACATGGCCTGGGCCTACTTCGAGCGTGCCGCGGCCGACGGCGTGGTGCGCGCCGAGCTCTTCTTCGACCCGCAGACGCACACCGATCGCGGCGTGCCCTTCGAGACCGTGATCACCGGCCTGGCGCGCGCCTGCGGCAAGGCGCAGGCCGAACTGGGCGTCAGCGCGGGGCTGATCCTGTGCTTCCTGCGCCACCTCAGCGAAGAAGCTGCGTTTGCCACCTTGGAGCAGGCACTGCCCTGGCGCGTGCACTTCATCGGCGTCGGCCTGGACAGCAGCGAGCGCGGCCACCCGCCGGAGAAATTTGTGCGCGTTTTTGCACGCTGCCGCGAGCTCGGTCTGCGCCTCGTGGCGCATGCCGGTGAAGAGGGCCCGCCGGCCTACATCTGGAACGCGCTGGATGTGCTGAAGGTGGAGCGCATCGACCACGGTGTGCGCTGCCTGGAAGACCCCGCGCTGGTGCAGCGCCTGGCCGCCGAGCGCATGCCGCTGACGGTGTGCCCGCTGTCGAACGTCAAGCTGCGTGTCTTCGACACGATGGCCGATCACTGTCTGCCGGCGCTGCTGGACGCCGGGCTGTGCGCCACCGTCAACAGCGACGACCCGGCTTACTTCGGCGGCTACATCCAGCAGAACTTCGTCGCGACCTTCGATGCCTTGCCGCAACTGGGCGTGCGCCACGCCTACACCTTGGCGCGCAACAGCCTCGATGCCAGCTTCGCGCCAGCGCTCGAGAAGGCGCGCTGGGTGGCGGCGCTGGACGCGTGCTTCGCCGCCGTGTAGCCGCCCCCGCGCCCAGCACGACATCGTCGCCAAAGCATGTCCAACCCGAACGCCAGCGGCGGTCTGCCCTTGCTGCACGAACTGCAGCAGCACGCGCCGCCGCTGGCCTGGGTGGATGCATCGGGCGCAGTGCAATGGTGCTCGGCCGCTTTCGGGTCGCTGTTTGGCGCAACGGCCGAGCCGGCGCCGCTGGCGGCGCTGGTCGGCGAGTCCGCGGCCCAGGCGCTGCTGGCCGGCGACGAGACCACGGTCGAGCCTGCGGGCAGCCCCTGGCGGCTGCGCGCCGTGGCCAGCGCAGGCGGCTGGCTTGTCAGCGCCCAATCGCTGGCCGAAGTACAGGCCCTGCGCGAGCGGCTGGACCTGGTGCAGGAGTTCACCCGCACCGGCGTCTTCGAGCGCGATCCGCGCACCATGCAGGGCCAATGGGACCGCCAGATGTTCGAGATCTGGGGCCTGCCTGCGCAGCCGCAAGGCCGGGCACCGGCCTACGAGGAGACACGATCGCTGATGTTCAGCGAGGACACGCGGCCCGGCGCCTACGGCGCCACGCTGCAGTGGCCCGGCCCGCACCGTCAGCGCGTGCGCATTCGGCGGCCCGACGGCCAGGTGCGCCAGCTCAACACGCAGTGGAAGGTGCAGTTCGACGCGCAACAGCAGCCGCGGCGCGTGCTGGGCGTGAATACCGACGTCACCGAAGCCTTCGAGCTCGGCCAGCGCGCGGCCCAGCTGTCGGCCGAGCTTGACGTCGCGCTCAAGGTCAGCGGCATCGGCCTGTGGCATCTGGACTTCGACGAAGGCCGCGTCGTGCCCGACGAGCGTGGCTGCGAGATCATCGGCGTGCCTTACACGCCCGAAGGCATCACCCTGGCGCAGGCGCGCGCGCGCATCCACCCCGACGACGCGGCGCTGGCCGACGCCTCGGCCGAGAAGACGCTGCGCACGGGCGAGCCCACCGACATGCAGCTGCGCTACCCCGCACCCGGCGGCGGCTGGCGCCACGTCATGCTGCGCCGCGCCCTGCAGACCGACCCCGACGGCAAGCCACAGCGCTTCGTCGGCGTGCTGATGGACGTCACCGATCAGCAGCAGACGCTGAGCCAGCTGCGCGAGACCATCGAGCGCAGCTCGCTGACCACGCGGGCCCTGGGCCTGGGCACCTGGAGCAGCGACATCGCACGCGAGCACGTGGTGTGGGACGCGCAGATGTTCCGCCTGCGCGGCATCGATTCGCCGGCGCGCGAGATCAGCGTGCAGGAGCGCCGCGGCCTTGTGCACCCCGACGACCGCGAGGGCGTGATCGCGGCCCAGAACGCCCATGTGCGCGATGGCGAATCCTGGCGCGACGTCTTTCGCGTCTGCTGGCCCGACGGCCAGGTGCGCTGGATCACCTCGCACTCGATGCCGCTGCGCGACGAACACGGCAACATCGAGCGGCGCATTGGCGTCAACTGGGACAGCACCGACGTGCACCTGGCGGCGCAGGCGCTGCGCGAGCGCGAACTGGCGGTGGCCGAGAGCCAGGCCAAGTCGCAGGCCATGTCGCGCATCAGCCACGAGCTCAGAACGCCGCTCAACGCGATCCTGGGCTTCACGCAGTTGCTGCGCGGCGGTGGCGGCGACGCCGCGCGCCGCGCAGACTGGCTGGCGCTGGTGGAGGACGCCGGCCAGCATCTGCTGGCGCTGATCGACGACGTGCTCGAACTCTCGCGGGCCCAGGTCGGCCAGATCAAGCTCGTCAGCGAGGCCGTGGCCTGCCAGACCGTGGTGGGCGAGGCGCTGGCGCTGCTGGCCGGGCAGGCACAACAACACAAGGTGGCGCTGCGCCCGCAGGCACTGGGTGAGGTCGTGCGGGCAGATCCGCTGCGGCTGCGCCAGGTGGTGGTCAACCTGGTGTCCAACGCCATCAAATACAACCGCCCCGGTGGCGAGGTGCGGGTGTGGTCCGAGACCGCCGACGAGCGCGTGCTGCTGCATGTGGCCGACAACGGCTTCGGCATCCCGACCGAGCGGCTGCAAGACGCCTTCGAGCCCTTCAACCGCCTGGGCGCAGAGGGCTCCGGCGTCGAGGGCACGGGCATCGGCCTGGCGATCGTCAAGGTGCTGGTCGAGCTCATGGGCGGCCAGATCTCGGCGCACAGCCAGCCCGGCGTGGGCAGCCGCTTCAGCGTCAGCCTGCCCGCGGCCCCGGCCAGTGCCATGGCGACGCCGCAGGCGGCGGATGGCGCCATGCCACCGGCCACCGCACCGCTTGTGGGCGGCGCGCAGGCGCGTGTGCTCTACATCGAGGACAACCCGGTCAATGCGCTGCTCGTGCGCGAGATGCTGGCACTGCGCCCGGCGCTGACGCTGCACGTGGCCGAGGATGGGGCCAGCGGCATTCGCATCGCGACCGAGCTGCAGCCCGCACTCGTGCTGATCGACATGCAGCTGCCCGACATGGACGGCCACGCCGTGCTGCGCGCGCTGCGCGCCGATCCGCGCACGGCGGCTCTGCCCTGCGTCGTGCTCTCGGCCAACGCCACCGCGGCGGACCTGCAAGCGGCCGCCGATGCCGGCTTCGCCGACTACTGGACCAAGCCGATCAACCTGCGGCACTTCCTCGAGGGCGTGGACCGCTTCGTCGGCCCCGCGGCATCGGGGACACCCTGACCGCGGGTCAGTCGACCTCGGCCAACGCGGCCGCGCCGGGCCCGAAGGCGTAGGCGTCCATGCCCAGATCGCCGAAGACCAGGCTGTCGTGGATGCGCAGCGCCGGCACGCGGCCGGCCGCGCCAGCGGCCACGAAGAAGGGCAACAGGTGCTCGTCGGTGGGATGCATCAGCGCCGCGTGCGGCGCCTGCGTGCGGTAGGCCAGCAGGGCATCCCAATCGGCCAACGCGCCGCGCTGCGCAAACCAGTCACGGAAGGCCGTGCTCTCTGGCGTGGCCGGGCCGTCGGCCGGGTGCAGGCCGCCACCGGCAAACACGCGGCGCAGGTTGTGCGTGATGCTGCCGCTGCCGATGATCAGCACGCCCTCGTCACTCAAGGGCGCGAGTGCCTGGCCCAGCGTGAACAATTGCTGCGGTGACCAGTCCGGCGGCCAGCCCAGCGGCAGCACCGGGATGTCGGCGTCTGGGAACATGAAGCGCAGCGGTGTCCAGATGCCGTGGTCCAGGCCGCCGGCATCGCTGCGGTGCACGGCGATGCCGGCCGCGGTGAGCAGGCCGGCCACGTGTTTGGCCAGATCGGGCGCGCCGGGCGCGTCGTAGCGGATCAGGTTCAGGCGCGGGTCGAAGCCGCCAAAGTCATACACCGCCGCGTGGCGCGGTGCGCCCAGCAGCACCGGCTCGCGCGTCAGCGTGTGGGCCGAGATGGCCAGGATGGCGCGCGGGCGGCCGAAGGCGGCCTCGAGCGCAGGGCCCAGGCGTTGCATGAAGGCGCCGGCCTCGCGCGGCTCGAGCGCCGTCATGGGGGAGCCGTGGGAGATGAACAGGGGTGGCAGTGTCTTCATGCCCCGATTGGAGCACCGCCGCCCGCCGCCGCCGTTCACACCCCTTGCACGGTCAATTCAGATCGGGGCCGGCGTGCACGGGCGTATCGGCTACCGTGCGGGGATGAGCACACTGACCCCGCCCTCCATTGCCGCGCTGGCCTGGCGCCAGACGCTGCGCGACTTTCGTGCCGGCGAATTGCGCCTGCTGGCGCTGGCCGTGGTGCTGGCGGTGGCGGCGCTCACCGCCGTGGGCTTCTTTGCCGACCGCCTGAACGGCGGCTTGCAGCGCGATGCGCGCCAACTGCTGGGCGGCGACGCGGTGGTCGGCAGCGACCGCCCCGCGCCGCCCGAACTGGCGGCCAAGGCGCGCGAGCTGGGCCTGCGCGTGGCGCAGAGCGCGGGCTTCCCGAGCATGGGCCGCGCGGGTGACGACAAGGGCGGCGCGACGCGCCTGGTGTCGGTCAAGTCGGTCAGCGCGGCCTATCCGCTGCGCGGCAAGCTGCAGTTGCGCGACGCGCCCGATGGCGCGGTGACGGTCGAGGCCGCGTCGCCCGCGCCGGGCACGGCCTGGGTCGACGCCGCGCTGCTCGACGCGCTGCAA
>JANPMR010000383.1:0-1643 GCA_031427055.1 Rubrivivax sp. | reverse complement strand
GTCAGCGCCGCGGTCGGGTTACTGGACCAGTCATCGGCGGCAAATCGACGGTCGCGGGTCGGGGCGCTGGCCGCTGCCGGCGCGCCAGGCACGCAGCCGACGACGCCGTTCCACATCGCAGTCGCTTCCTTCAGGTAGTCGGCCTGCAGCGCGCTCAGTGCCGGCAGCGGCAGCGACAGGCCCTGCATCGATTTCCAGATCTCGCCCACGGCGTTGCCGAAGGCCGCTGCATGTGCGTCAGTCGCGACGCCGGTGTGTGGTTTGCTCATGGCCGATCAGCCTCCTGGGATCCTCGTGCGATCGTTAACAATGCCACGTTGTACGCGGTATGTCTTACCGCATCATGACATCGCCTTTTGTTTTTTGAAACACGCAGGATGACCTAATCGTGCTCTACCTGGTGGCCATCGGCTGGATGTACGTCGTGCTGATGATGGCCGTGGCCGAGGCCATGGCGCCCAACGGCAGCCTGCTGGGCGCCGTGATCACGTTCGCGCTCTATGGCGTGCTACCGCTGGCACTCGCGCTGTACCTGCTGGGCACGCCGGCTCGGCGGCGGGCGCTGCGGGTTGCGGAGAAGGCACTCAGGCTAGCGCCGGGCCGTCCCAAGCAGCCTGAGCTCCCCTCGGGGGGAGCGAGCGCAGCGAGCTTGGGGCTGTCATCAGCCGCGCAGCCAGACGGCAGCGGCCATGCGGCCGGTGACGCCGTCGCGCCGAAACGAGAAGAACCGTGAACGGTCTTCCAGGGTGCACGCATCGCTGCCGCTGATCTGGGTCAGGCCCGCAGCACGCAGCCGCTCGCGTGCCAGGCCGTGCAGATCGGCCAGCCAGCGTATGGCACCGTCGTCGCGCGGTCGGGGCACGAAGTGCGGCGCGCCAGCGAAGGCCTCGACCACCTCGGCGCCGACCTCGAATTGGCGTGGGCCGATGCAAGGCCCGAGCCAGACCTGCAGTTCGTGCGGCGCACAGGCCGCGGCGTCGCACAGCGCCGCGGCGGCCGCTTCGAGCACACCGCCGGCCAAGCCGCGCCAACCGGCATGGGCGGCACCGACACCCCGCCCTTGCGGGGCGGCGAACAGCACCGGCATGCAGTCGGCGACCTGCACGGTGCAGGCGATGCCGGGCTCGGTGGTGATGGCGGCATCGGCCGCCTCGTCCAGCGTGCGGCCCGCGTCAGCGGCGCGCAGGCGGACCACGCTGGCGCCGTGCACCTGACGCAGGTACGCCGCCGGTACGCCCATTGCGGCCTCGAATCGGCGCCGGTTCTCGGCCACGGCAGCGGGAACGTCACCGACAGCCACGCCCAGGTTCAACGACTGCCAGGGGCCGTCGCTGACGCCGCCGGCGCGCGTGGTCATCAGCGCGCCCACGCGGTGCCCTGCGGGCCAATCGGGAATCAGCGCGCCGTCAAGCCGCATCCGGGCATTTCTCCGGCCGCGTCTGCTCGAAGGCATCGAGTTGCATGCAGGCGTCGAACACACGCATCACCTGCGGCACATGGTCGAGCCGGCAATCGAAGCGGCGGGCATTGAAGATCTGCGGCACCAGCGCCCAGCGCATCGTCAGTCCCATGCTCTCGCTCCCGATCAGGTCAACAGCTGGATGACGGCGGTGATCAGCTGGGTCTTGGGATCAGCCTGGTAC
>JANPMR010000382.1:0-23221 GCA_031427055.1 Rubrivivax sp. | reverse complement strand
ACCACGCCGCCCTGCACCACGCGCTGCGCTCGGCGCGCAAGGTCTGGTGCGCCTTCGTCTTCGACCGCGACATCCTCGACCCCCTGCTCGCCGCCGGCCGCGCCGCCGACCGCCGGGTGGAGTTCATCCGCGACAGCCTGGTGGGCGTCGACGCCGAACTGCGCGCGCTGGCGGCGTCGCACGGCATCGAAGGCGTGGGCCTGATCGTGCGCCACGGCCGCGCACAGGACGAGATCCCGGCGCTGGCGGCACAGCTCGGCGTGCAGGCCGTCTACGCCAACCACGACGACGAGCCGGCGGCGCTGGCACGCGACGCCCGCGTGCGCGGCCGCCTGGCCGAGCAGGGCGTGGCCTTGCACACCAGCAAGGACGTGGTGGTGTTCGAGCGCGACGAGGTGCTGACGCAATCCGGCGGCATCTTCTCGGTCTTCACGCCTTACAAGAACGCCTGGCTGCGCAAGCTGACGCCGCACGATCTGGAGCCGCACGCCGTGGCCCACCACGCGGCCGCGCTGGCGCCGCTGCCGGCTGCGCACGCGGGCGGCGTGCCGGCGCTGGAGGCCATCGGCTTTGCGCGCAGCAACCTGCACCAGCTGCGCCTGCCCAGCGGGCCGGCCGGCGCGCACGAGCTGCTCGACGACTTCCTGCACCGCATCGACCACTACCACGAGACGCGCGACTTCCCGGCCGTCAAGGGCCCGAGCTACCTCAGCACGCACCTGCGCTTTGGCACCGTGTCGATCCGGCGCCTGGCGCGCGAGGCCCACCAACGGCGCGCAGCCGCCTCACGTGGCGCCGAGGTCTGGCTCGGCGAGCTGATCTGGCGCGACTTCTACCACCAGATCCTGGCCCACCACCCGCGCATCGTGAGCGAGTCCTACAAGCCGGCTTACGACCGCATCCGCTGGGACCACGGCAAGCACGCCGACGCCCTGTTCGCGGCCTGGTGCGAAGGCCGCACCGGCTACCCGCTGGTCGACGCGGCCATGCAGCAGATCAACCAGACCGGCTACATGCACAACCGCCTGCGCATGGTGGTGGCGAGCTTCCTGTGCAAGGACCTGGGCATCGACTGGCGGCGCGGCGAGGCCTACTTCGCGCTGCACCTCAACGACTTCGACCTCGCGGCCAACAACGGCGGCTGGCAGTGGGCGGCGTCCAGCGGCTGCGATGCACAGCCCTACTTTCGCATCTTCAACCCGGTGACGCAGAGCGAGAAGTTCGACACCGACGGCCGCTTCATCCGCCGCTACCTGCCGCAACTGGCCGCCCTGCCCGACAAGCTGATCCACGCGCCCTGGCTGGCGCGGCCGGTGGACCTGGCCGCCGCGGGCATCGAGCTGGGCAAGACCTATCCGCTGCCAGTGGTCGACCACGCCGCGGCGCGCGAGAAGACGCTGGCGCGCTATGCGGTGGTGAAGGGCGGCTGAGCCTCGGGCCGGAAGCCCAGGCTCTCGTACAGCGACTCGGCGCGCGTGTTGCCCTGCGTCACCACCAGGCGCAGCACGCGCTCGTCGCCAGCCGCCAGGCGGTTGAAGCAGCGCAGCAGGCCGGCCCGCGCCAGGCCCTTGCGCTGGTGCGCGGGGGCGGTCAGGGTGAAGGCGACGAAGGGTCGGTCTTGCCACAGCGTGATCAGCGTGGCGCTGGCCAGGCCGGCGCGGGGCCCTGGCACCGCGGACGCCTCGCGAACCTCTGACACCGCCCACAGCATGGCGCCGAAGTCACCGTCAAAGAGCTGCCGGACGGCCGTACGTGCCTCGTCCGGGCCCTCGCCTTCGTCGTCGATGGTGCCGCGGTAGGCCTCGAGCATGAGCGCGGCCAGCGCCTCGGCATCGGCGGGCGTGGGCGCGCGCGTCAGCGGGTCGGGCGCGGCCGGCATCGCACGCACTGGCGCGGCCAATACGAAGCGCTGCCTGGGTGTCACCCCCGACACCTCAGGTCATCACCCGCGCACGTCGGCAAAGCGCGCCAGGATGGCGGCGTGGCGCTGCGGCCAGGCGGCCAGCGGCGCCTCGTCGCCATCGAACACCTGGCGCACGAAGGCCAGCACCAACGCCTGCGTGGCGGCCTTGACCGCCGGGTTGAGCGCCACGCCGCCGGTGCCCGCGCGGTCGGTGAACATGCTGTGCGAGCCCCCGTTGTAGACGGCCAGCCACTTGCGCGGGCCGCCGGTGGCGTCGAACACGGCCACGCGGTCTTCGGCGCCGCTGTAGTAGCCGGGGATGCGGATGATGTCTTCGGTGGCGGTGACGTGAAGGCTGGGCACCTTGATGGCGCCAAGGATCTGCTTCGGATCGGCCTCGCCGTAAAACGGCGGCGCCGAGATCACGACGGCGGCGCGCACGCGGTCGTCATGCAGGTTGATCGCACCGCCGTTGCGCGGCACGCGCGCGCCACTGGCCAGCAGCGTGGTGTTGGCGCCGTAGCTGTGGCCGGCGGCCACGATGCGCCGCGCGTCGATCTTGCTGGCGTGCTCGCCGCCCAGCAAGGTATCGACGGCAAAGCGCCAGTCGTGCACGCGAGCCAGCGCCTCGCGCTCCTGGGCCGCGTCCTGCAGCCGGCCGACGACGTTGAAGACGTTGCCGCCGGTCCAGATCTGGCGGTCGCTGCCCACATGCTGCAGGTGCAGGCTGGCGATGCCGCGGCCGGCGGCGTGCTGGCCCAGCCAGCTGTAGCCGCGGCGCGAGCCGCCGATGCCGTGCGAAAACACCAGTAGCGGCACCGGCGCGCCGGCACGCGCCGCATTGGGCAGGTACAGCCGCACCGGCACCTCGCGGCCGCGCGCGGCGTCCACCCAGTCCATGTCGATGGCGCCGTAGGACGCGCCTTCGGCCGAGTGCACATCTGCGCGCGACGGAAGCGCGGCGGCAATGACGGCCGCTGCGCCCAGGCGCAGCACATCGCGGCGCTGGAGCGTCATGCCGCCACCTCGGGTACCGCCGCGGGCGCGGGCCCACGCAGCCGACGCATCAGCACGATGAGGTCATCGACGTAGGTGAAGAGCACAGGGATCACGAGCAGGCTCAGGAAGGTGGAGGTGATGAGGCCGCCGATGACCACGATGGCCATCGGCGCGCGAAAGCTCGGGTCGGCACCCCAACCCAGCGCGATGGGCAGCATGCCCGCGGCCATCGCGATGGTGGTCATGATGATCGGCCGCGCGCGCTTGTGGCAGGCGTCCATCACGGCTTCGAAGCGGGCCAGCCCATGATCGCGCCGCGCCATGATCACATAGTCGACGAGCAGGATGGAGTTCTTGGTGGCGATGCCCATGAGCATGATCAGCCCGATCATGCTGGGCATCGACAGCGCGGTGTGGGTGATGAACAGCGCCAGAAAGGCGCCCGGCACCGACAGCACCAGCGCGCCCAGGATGGTGGCCGGCTGCACGAAATCCTTGAACAGCAGCACCAGCACGATGTAGATGCACAGCACGCCGGTCAGCATGGCCAGGCCGAAGCTCTCGAACAGCTCGGTCATGGCCTCGGCGTCGCCGATCTCGGTCTGCGTCACGCCGGGCGGCAGGCTCTTCAGGCTGGGCAGCGCCAGCGCGGCATCCTTCACCTCGCCCAGCGGCTGCTGGTTGAGCTCGATCTCGAAGTTGACGTTGCGCTGGCGGTTGTAGCGGTCGATCTCCGCCGGGCCGCTCTCGATGCTCAGCGTGGCCACGTTGCCCAGCATCACCGGCCCCTGCTTGCCCGGCACCGGCAGGCGCTCGAGCAGGGCCAGATCGGTGCGCGCCGCATCGGGCAGGCGCACGACGATCGGCACCTGGCGCTGGCTGAGATTGAGCTTGGCCAGGCTCTGGTCGAAGTCGCCCGCGGTGGCGATGCGCAGGGTGTCGGCGATGGCAGCGGACGTCACGCCCAGATCGGCCGCGCGCGCCGCGTCGGGCCGCACCACGAGCTCGGGCCGCACCAGGCTCGAGCTGGACGTGACCGCGCCGATGCCGGGGATGCTGCGCAGCTCGCGCTCGACCACGGCGGCATGGGCGGCGAGCGCCGCGCCGTCCTCGCCGGCCAGCACGAGCACGTACTTCTCGCTGCTCTGGCCGAAACCGACCTTGACGCGGGCGCCGGGCAGCACGGCCAGCGCGTCGCGCAGCTGCGACTCGATGGCCTGCTTCTTCAGGCCCGGGCGATCGCTGCGGTGCGTCATGTTGATGGTCAGCGTGGCCTTGCGCGCATCGGGCAGGCCGCCACCGGGCGTGAAGGTGTCGACGCCAGTGGCGCCCGCGCCCACTGCCGTGTAGACCCTCTTCACATGCGGGTTGCCCTGCACCAGGGTGCGCGCCTGCTCGGCCGCAACCAGGGTCTGCGCGTAGGTGCTGCCCGGCGGCAGCGTCAGCGTGACCTGGGTCTGGCTGAAGTCATCCGGCGGGATGAAGCCGGTGGGCAACTGCGTCACGAGGCCGAAGCTGCCGACGAAGAACACCGCCGTCGCGATCAGCGTCAGCACGCGGTGCTTCAGGCACCAGGCGGCCCAGCGCAGGTAGGGCGCCATCCACACCGGCTCGCGGTGCGCTGCCCTGGGCGGCTTGAGGATGTAGGCCGACATCATCGGCGTCAGCATGCGCGCCACGACGAGCGAGACAAACACCGCGATCGCCGCCGTCCAGCCAAACTGCACGAAGAACTTGCCCGGCACGCCGGCCATGAAGGCGGTGGGCAGAAAGACGGCGATGAGCGTGAAGGTGGTGGCGATGACCGCCAGCCCGATCTCGTCAGCCGCTTCCATCGCGGCATCGAATGGGGTTTTGCCCATGCGCAGGTGGCGCATGATGTTCTCGATCTCGACGATCGCGTCGTCGACCAGGATGCCCACCACCAGCGACATGCTCAGCAGCGTGATGACGTTGAGCGTAAAGCCGAACAGGAAGTACATCGCGGCAAAGGCCGGCAGCACCGACAGTGGCAGCGCGGTGGCCGCTACCAAGGTGGCGCGCCAGTCGCGCAGGAAGAGCCAGACCACGATGACGGCCAGCACCGCGCCTTCGAGCAGCAGGATCATCGAGCCATGGAAGTTCTCGACCGTAGCGTCGACAAAGTTGAAGGCCTCGGTGACCGTGACGTCCGGGTGCTCGGCGGTGAGGCGGGCGATCTGCGCGCGCACGCCGTCGGCGACATCGGTCTCGCTGGCGCCGCGCGAGCGCACGATCTCGAAGCCGACCACCGGCTGGCCGTTCAGCAAGGCGCCGCTGCGCTGCTCGGCCACGGTGTCGCTCACCGTGGCCACCTGGTCCAGGCGGATGCGCCGGCCGTCGCTCAGTGCCACTTCCAGCCGCGCCAGCTCGGCCGCGCTGCGCACCGTGGCCAGGGTGCGCACCGACTGCTCGATGCCGCCGACCTGCGAGCGCCCGCCCGAGGCGTCCTGCTGCACGGCGCGCAGCTGGCGCGAGATGTCGGCCGCGCTGGCGTTCAGCGCCAGCAGCCGCACCGGGTCGATTTCGACACGCACCTCGCGCGTGACGCCGCCCACCCGCGCCACACCGCCCACGCCGCGCACCGCCAGCATGGCCTTGGTGACCTGCTGCTCGACGAACCAGCTCAAGGCCTCGTCGTCCATGCGGCTGGAGGCCACGGTGTAGGTCAGGATCGGCGTGGCGGCGAGGTCGAGTTTGGCTATCACCGGGTCGCGCAGCTCGGCCGGCAGGTCGGCGCGCACGCGCTGCACCGCGGCGCGCGTGTCGTCCAGCGCCTCTTGCGTTGGCTTGTCGAGCCGAAATTCCACCGTGACGAGGGCCAGGCCGTCCTGCAGCTTGGTGTAGATGTTCTTCACGCCCTGCACCGTGGCCACGGCGTTCTCGATCTTGCGTGCGACCTCGGTTTCCATCTGCGCCGGCGCGGCACCGGGCAGGCTGGCGGTGATGTTCACGGTGGGCAGATCGATGTCCGGAAACTGCTGCACCTTCATGGCCCGAAAGCCCATCACGCCCAGCACGGTGAGCATGACAAACAGCATCACCGCAGGGATCGGATTGCGGATGCACCAGGCCGAGACGTTCATCGCGCGGCCCCGCTCAAGGGCTTGCTGCGGGTTTGACCGCTGGCTTGACCACGGGCGGCGCGTCGACCACGCGCACCGTGTCGCCGTCGGCCAGGAAGGCGCCGCCACTGGCCACCACGCGCGCCGCGGCGTCCAGGCCGAGCGTGATCTCGATGCGCTCGCCGGCACGCCGCCCGACGCCGACCTTGGTCTGCGCGACCTTGCCGTCTGCTGCCACGCGGTAGACGTAGCTGAAGCCGTCGCGCAGCACCACCGCGGTCTGCGGCAGCGTCAACGCGGCGGTGGCGTCCAGCTCGAACTCGCCGCGCGCGAACATGCCCGCGCGCGCTGGGCCGCCGGCGGGCAGGTCGACGTAGACGAGGCCATTGCGCGTGGCCGCGTCGACCGTCGGCGCCACGGTGCGCACGCGGCCCGTGACCGCGGCGCCGCCGGCCGGCGTCACCCGCACGGTCTGCCCAGGGCGCAACTGGGCCAGCTCGCTGGCTGCCACCTCGGCACGCCACTCGAGACGGCCGCCACGGATCAGCCGGAACATCTCGGCCCCCGCCGGCACCACGGCGCCCACGGTGGCGCTGCGCGCCGAGATCAGGCCGTCGTCGCTCGCCAGCACCTGGGTCTGCGCGACACGCAACTGCTGCACCCGGAGCCCGGCGCGCGCAGCCGCCAGGCGCGCCTGCGCCGTGCGTTCGGCGGTCAGGACCTGGTTGACCTGCTGTGCCGACCAGGCGCCGCTGGGCGCCAGCTCGCGCGCCCGTGTGGCATTGCCCGCCGCCTCGGCCAGCAGGGCCTCGGCCTCGGCCACTGCGGCTTGGGTCTGCGCCAGTTCGGCCTGCATCAGCTCGGCCGCAAAGAGCGCCAGAGGCTGGCCGCGGCGCACCGCATCGCCGACGTTCACGCGCACCTCGGCCAGGCGCAGGCCGTTGCCTTCGGCGCCGATGATCGCCTCTTGCCAGGCGGCGACGTTGCCGCCGGCACTGATCGTGCTGCCCAGCGTGGCGCGCAGCGGCTGCACCACGGTGACGGTGAGGGCGGCGCGCGGCGCTGGCTTGGTGGCGTCTTGGGCAAGCGCTGAAACGGCGGCGAGCGCCAAGGCGGCAAGCGCCGCAGCACGGATCGAGATCACACGCCGGCGATGCTCAGAACAGCTCGACATCGCTGTCGCGGCTTTCTTCTACCAGTTGGCCGCTTGCCACCAGCTCGGCGTGGTCGCGCACCTGGTCGCGGCCGTGCTGCTTGGCGTAGTAAACCGCCTTGTCGGCGCGCTCGAAGGCGGCCGAGGGGCTGTCGCCAGGGCGCAGTTCGGTGAAGCCAGTGCTGATGCTGATGTGCCCGACCTGCGGGAAGGCGTACTCGCGCACCGTGACGCGCAGACGTTCGAGTGCCGCGGCGGCATCGCCAGCGCTGCCGCAACGCATGAGCACGACAAATTCCTCGCCGCCGAAGCGGTAGAGGTGGTCATGAAAGCGGAAGCTGCTGCGCATCAGGCGCGCCAGCAGCAGCAGTACCTCGTCGCCAATGAGGTGGCCGAAGTTGTCGTTGACGCTCTTGAAGTGGTCGATGTCGATGACGCCCAGCCACGACCCGCCCGCGCCCGAGGTGCGGCCCAGCACCGCCGCCGGCAGCGCCAGCGGCGGCGGCGCCTGCACGGCGATGCGCAGGAAGCTCTCGTCGAAGGTCTTTCGGTTCAGCAGCCCGGTGAGCGTGTCGCGCTCGGAGTAGTCGAGCAGGGCCTGGAAGTTGCGGTAGACGCGCAGGATGCTGACCACCAGTCGCACGTCGTCCGGCGACAGCTCGGCGGCTGTCTGCAGCTCGACGACGCCCGTGGGGTCGCTGTCGGCAACCAGCGGAAAGTAGGCCAGCGCCGGCGTGCCGGGCACGCTGATGGCCTCTTGACGCTGCAGGCAGGCCAGGCGGTCCGGGTGGGCTTCCAGCGGCGGCAGGCTGTCGATGTCGACCCACACCGAGTCGGCCGTGGGCACACGGTCGCCCGGCCCGGCTCGCGCCCGCGTCAGCCAGTGCTGCTGTCCGGGCTCGCCGACGCGGCGGTAGATGGCCGCGCCCAGCGGGCGCAGCAGGTCGCGCAGGGCGCCGATGAGGGTGACGTCGAGCACGTCACGATCACGGAAACCTGTCAGCTCGGCCAGGTGATCAACGACACGGGAAGAAGCCACAGGGTCACTCGCTTGGAAGTCAGAACGGGCCGCAACACACCGGTGCGGCCGCGTTCAGGTCAGGATATCGGCCCCGGCGTAGCGCGCCACTAGCGAGAGCAGTTCTTCCTCGGAGTAGGGCTTGCCAAGGTAGTGCTCGACGCCCAAGCCAGCGGCGTAGTCACGGTGCTTCTGCGCAATGCGCGAACTGATCATGACCACCGGCAGCCCGGCGAGCTTGGGGTCGGCGCGCACGTTGCGTACGAGGTCGAAGCCGTCCATGCGCGGCATCTCGATGTCCGACAGCAGGATCACCGGCCGCTCTTCGGCCAGCTTTTCCAGCGCATCGAGGCCGTCCTTGGCCGTGACGACGCGATAGCCCTCGCGCTTGAGCAGGCGCTCGGTAACACGGCGCACGGTAAGCGAGTCATCGACCACCATCACCATCGGCGTGCGCACGGCCGCCACTTGCACCTGCGGGGCGCTGGGCTCGATCGGCTGCAAACGCCTGCGTTCGCGCACGGTGTCGGCATACACCGCGGCCAGCGCCACCGGGTTGTAGATCAGCGCCACGGCGCCCGATGGCAGCATCGTCACACCCGCCAGGCCCGGCATGCGGGCGAGCTGCGGGCCGACGTTCTTGACCACGACTTCCTGGTTGCCCACCACTTCGTCGACGTGCAGGGCCACGCGCTGTGCGGCGCTGCGAATGACCACCACCGGCTGGGTACGACCCAGCGCTTCGCCGCGCATGCCACCCTGCAACAGCGACGCCAGCCAGAAGAAGGGCACCGTCTGGCCCGCGTATTCGATCTTGCCCTCGGCGTAGCCGCGTTCGACCTCGGCGCTGGGCACGCGGCGCACGATCTCGATCAGCGTCGAGGGCACGGCCACGCGCAACTCGCCGCAACGCAGCATCACCACCTGCGTGACGGCCGTGGTCAGCGGCAGCAGCAAGCGAAAACGCGTGCCGCGGCCGGGCTCGCTGGCGGTCTCGATGCGCCCGCCCATGCCGTTGACCTCGGAGCGCACGACGTCCAGGCCGACACCGCGGCCGGCCAGTTCGGTGATCGACTCGGCGGTGCTGAAGCCGGGCATGAAGATCAGTTGCGCCAGCTCGGCGTCGCTGCGCTCGGCGTCGGCCGGCAGCAGGCCGCGATCGACGGCGCGGGCACGCACGCGGGCGAGGTCGAGGCCGGCGCCGTCATCGGCAAACTCCACCGCAACTTCGTTGCCCGACTGCGCCACCGTGATCGTGATCTGGCCGCTGGCTTCTTTGCCGGCGGTCAGCCGCGCCGCGGGCAGCTCGACACCGTGGGCCACGCTGTTGCGCAGCAGGTGTTCGAAAGGCCCGGTCATGCGCTCGAGCACGCCACGGTCGACTTCGATCGCACCGCCGACGATGTCGAGCTTGACCTGCTTGCCGGTTTCCTTGGCCGCCTGACGCACCGTGCGGTACAGGCGGTCGGACGCGCTCTCGAACTCCACCATGCGCGTGCGCAGCAGGTCGTCTTGCAGCTCGCGCGTCAGGCGCGCCTGCGCGGCCAGTTCGTCTTCGGTCGACTGCAGCGTGCGCTGCAGGCTGCGCTGCAACGTGGCCACGTCGTTGACCGACTCGGCCATGAAGCGCGTCAGCTCCTGGAAGCGCGTGAAGCGGTCCATTTCCAGCGGATCGAAAGTCTGCGCTGCGGCCTTGGCCGCCTCCATGCGCGAACTGATCTGCGTCTCGGCCTGCACCTCGATGTCGCGCAGCTGCTTGCGCATGCGCTCCAGGCTGTCGGTGAGCTCGCCCAGCGAACCCTGCAGTGACTTGACGTCGGAATCGATGCGGGCGCGCGTGATGCTCACCTCGCCGGCCTGGTTGACCAGGCGGTCGAGCAACCCGGCGCGCACGCGCACCGCGGCGCCGGCACCGGCGCCGGCGCCGCTGCGCTCGGCCACGACCTCGGGCGCCACCGGCGCGGCGGCCGGGAAGCGCGACCAGTCGATCACCAGTGGCGCTGGCGCTGGGCGTGCTGCTGGTGCAGGCCTGGCATCGGCCAGTGCGGCGGCCGCCTCGTCGGTCAGCGGCAGCAGGATGGTCGACCGTTCGCCCGCAGACTCGGGCAGGAGTGCGTCGTCCGGGACATCCGCCAAGGCTTGTGGCGCGGCTTCGGCCACGGTTGCAGGGGCTGCCAGGGCCGCGGGCTCGGGCACTGGCGTCGACGCTGCCGGTGTCGGGGGCGGTGGCGGGGGCGCCGAGCCGCGCTTGCGCAGGGTCTCGAAGGCCGCGCTCATGCCGTCAGCACGTGCCAACAGCGGCTCGATGTCGTCGACGGTGACGCCTTCGCGCGCGCTCAGGTGCTCGATGGCGGTTTCAAGGCGGTGCGCCATTTCGCCCAGGCGCATCGCGCCCGACAAGCGCGCGCCGCCCTTGAAGGTGTGCAGCGTGCGCATGCAGGCTGATGCGCCGCTGGCGTCGGCCGGCTGGTCGAACCAGTCGCGCAGGCGAGACTGCAGTTGCGGCAGCAGTTCTTCGGCCTCTTCCTCGAAGATCGGAAACAGATCGGTGTCGATGGCGTCGACGGCGTCGATGTCCTGGTCGTCGTCGAAGGCATCGGCGCGCGCGCCGGTTCCGGTGGCGACCGGCAGGGTCAGGGGCTGGTCCGCGGTCAGCGGCGGCGGCATGGCCATCTCGATGGCCGGCAGGCCAGCCGGCTCGGGCTCAGGCGGCGGCGCCAGGTCGAAGTCCAAAACGGGCATCGAAGCGTCGGCGTCCGCATCGGCATCGAGCTCACTCAGCGGCTCGACCGGCAGCCGCTCGTGCTCCGCCAGGCGCGCCATGAGCTCGGGATTCACACCATGCAGGAAGCCGGCCGCAAACTGGTGCAGCAAGCGCCGTATTTCTTCGGCGGCGTCGCCAAACAGCGCGGCCTCTCCGGTGCGGCCGTGGCCCGCCGTGTGCGAGCGGATCAGCGCATGCTCGAGCGCGCGTGCCAGAGCCGAAAGCTCGCTGTAGCCCACCGTGGCAGAGTTGCCGGCCAGCGAATGCGCCAGCGCTGAGCAGCTCTCGGGCACCGGATGCCGTTCGTACTCGATGGCCCATTCGGCCAGCTCGGTGACGAGCCGTCGCGACAGTTCATCGGCTTCGTTGAGGAAGATGTTGAACAGCGGGATGCTGATGCGCAAGGGCCCGATGACGCGAACCGGCTCGTCCTCGGTCGCGCTGTCGTTGGTCGCACTCTCGTCGGCCGCGGCGGCTGGCTCCGTACCGAAATCGAGCGCCAGGTCGGCCGACAGCGGCACGATCACGCTGGCGGGCGGCAGGTCTAGCTCGGGCAGTTCGAGGTCGGCCAGCGCGGCCGGCTCGATTGCAGCGGGCACGCTCGGCAAGGCGGCGAGAAGGCCCTCGAGGTCGATGTCAGCCGGCAGGGTTGCGGGCGCAGGCAATGCCTCGGCGGCCGCAGGCAACGCAAAGATGTCGGCCATCTGCGCGAGGTCGAGCTCGACCGAGTCGACGCCCTGCGACATCGGGATCTCGATGTCGGCATCGCTCTTGGGCAGTTCCGGGGCCGCTTCGTCGGCGCCATCCAGGTCAAACGAGAAGTCGAGCTCGACAGCCTGCGGCACCGCAGGCGCGGACAGGTCGAGATCGGCCGCGCTGGGCAAATCCGGAACACGCTCGGTAAGCGGCAGCGGCTCGTTGGCCGCGCCCAGATCGAGCGGCGCGTCGTCCCAGGACAGCACGGCATCGGCCACCAACGGCAAGGGTTCGACCGGCTTCGCTGCACCCTCGGCGGACGGCAGCGTGAGCACCATCGTCGGCTCTTCGACGTAGGCCGGCGGGGCGGCGTCGGGCCTCAGCATGATCTGCGTGCGCTCGTCACCCGGCGCCGACTCGTCGGGCCGCAACATGATCTGCGTGCGCTCATCGCCCGGCGCCGCCTGCTCTGGCCGCAGCATGATCTGCGTGCGCTCATCGACAGGGGTGAGGGACTCGTCGGCGGGCGCAGTGTCGCCGGCCAGCGTGAGCACCATCGTCGGCTCTTCGACGTAGGCGGCCGGCGTGGCCGCGGGGGCCGCCAATGCCGGCGGCTCGGGCTCGGGCTCGAAGTGCAACTCGATCGTCGGCGCGGGCGTCTGCGCCACCGCGGCGACAGCGGCCGGCATGCTGGCCGGTGCGGGCGTGACGATCGGCAGCCGCGTGCCTTCGAGGCGCAACGCGTCGGCGGCCTTGGCCACGGCGGCCGCGTTGTGGCCGTCGTCGCGGCCGGCGGCGATGGCTTCGGCCCAACTGGCCATGTAGCTCAGCGCCTCGCCAGTCAGGATGCGCAGCGGGCCGTCCATGCGCGGTGCCTGCGCCAGGCGCGCGTTGTAGAGCTGCTCGCAGGCCCACGCGGCATCGCCGAAGTCCTTCAGCCCGACCATGCGCGAACTGCCCTTGAGGGTGTGGAAGGCGCGCCGCACGTTGGTCATGTCGGTGGCGTTCTCGGGCGCGTCGGCCAGCCGCTCGAGCGCTGCGCGTGCATCGGTGACGACTTCGCGCGCCTCTTCGATGAAGATCTCGCGCATCTCGATGTCGTCTTCGAGACCGGTGCCGCCAACCGGCGCCGACACGGGCGGCGGCACGGGGGCGGACGGCGGCGGTGCCTCGGGCTGCACACCACTCAGCGCGGCAGCAGCCGACACCAATTCGGCGTTGACGCTCTCGCGCGTCACGCTGCCCGAGCGCAGGCCGTTGCGCGCCGCGCCCAGGCGGCGGGCGAGCTCAGGCTGATCGGCGGCCAGCGCTTGCTGCACCATCATGTCGATGCGGGTGGCCAGTTCGTCGTCGCCCAAGTCGGCCGGCGCGGCGGCGTCGGCCAGCGCCTGCACCTGCGCCTGGATCGGCACCGGCGTCTGGGCCGGCAACTCATCCAGGCCGGCGAAGGCCGAGACGCGCTCGGTCTGGCCCATCACCGCGCTCAGGCTGCCGGTCTCGGGGTCGTAGCGGAACAGCGACTTGGCCAGCTGCGGCTGCACGCTGAGCATGTCGATCAGGAAGCTGAGCGCGCCCAGGTTGTCGGCCAGGCGGTCGAAGGTGCCGGCCTGGATGGCGCGCTGCGGGTCGACCTCGGTCTGCGCCAGGGCGTCGACGTCGTCGCGCATGTGCAGCACCGCGGCCGACGCTTGCGACAGGCCCAGCACCGACAGCACGCCGCGCATCGACGACAGCTGCGCCGGCACCGGGATCAGCACCTTGCGCTCGGCCGGATTGCGGAAGTACTGGTCGATCTGCTTTTCGACCTCACTCAGCGACGCGCGCAGTTCTTGCACCACGCTGCCCATGGTCTGGCGGTCGGAGACGCGGCGGTAGAGCTCCTCCATCCAAAGATCAAGCGGCTGCGGCTCGGCGCCGATGCGCACGTCGTCGATGCGGCTGGACAGGCGCTTGATGCGGTCGGCGAGCTCGGGTTGGTCGAGATCGCCGTCTTCGAGCGAGGCGTCGATGTAGAGGATGCCGGTGGCGACTTCCATCGCCAGCGAAGGCGGTGGCGCCGCGTTGGCCGTCACCGTCTGCGAGACGGCCGCCTGCAAGGCCTGCGTCAGCACGTCGCCGGCCGGGAACAGGCGCGTCAGCGATTCGCCAACCAGCGTGAACTGTTCGGCCAGCGAGCCGATGCGGTGCAGCTCGCCGCCGGCCGCGGCCGACCAGGAATCGCGCGCCGCGGCGACGCGCTTGCGCGCCAGCGTGAGCAGTGCCGGATCGAAGCGGCCCAGGCGCGGCGTTTCGTAGTCGGCGGTAGGCAAGTCGGAAAGGCGCCAGGCCTGACGAACGGCGTTCAGCCGCGGCGCCGACTGCCCGGCTGCCGGCGCGCGGGCGTGGCTGCAGAAGAAGAGCAGATCCTGCGCCAGGCGATCGGAGGTCTCGGGCTGGCCGCGCATGCTGGTGCGCAGTTGGGCCATGAGGCGCGACGCGATTCGCTTGGTGAAGACATCGCTGGCCAGCAGGCCACCGGCCTGGGCCTCGAGCACCGCCGCAGCCAGCTGCCAGAAGGTGGCCAGCTTGCGGCCTGCGCCGGCTTGCGGGCGGGCACCGGCGCCGAGCTCGGCACACAGCTCGCTCATGCGGGCCAGCGGCCCGTGGGCCGGGTCGCGGCCGGTGTCGCGCATCAGCGCCAGCACCTGCGTTTCCATCATGCCGCGCGCTTCCTCGTCGGCGTTGCGCGGCTGGGCCGTGGCGTCATGCGGCAGCTCGAGCCACTGCCAATCGATCTTCCACAGGTCGGCCGGGTGCACGCGATCAGCGCCCGCCAGTTGCAGCGCGGCACGGTACTGCGGGAACAGCGCCACCGGCGACAGCGGCTTGCCGGCGAGCTGGCGGCCAAGGAAATCCAGCAATGCGAAGGACACCTGCTCAATGGTGTCGACCGCGGCGACGGTGATGATCGCCGGCTTGGTCATCATGCGCTGCACGGCCAGTTCGCTGGATCGCAGCACGTCGGCCACGGCAGGCAGGCCGACGAGCTCGAGCGCGCCCACACCCTGGTGCAATTGCGTGCGCGCCATGCGCAGCACCGACGGGTCGACCGCGTCGACGTCGCTGCCGCCCACCGCGTCGGCTTCCTTGAGGTAGCGCCGCAGCGCCTTGTGCGCGTTGTCCAGCGAGCGCTTCAGCTCGCCGTGAACCCAGGCGAGCGCGCTCAGGTCGTCGCCTGCGCGGCCGGAATCTTCGCTCTCGGTATCCATCGTGACTTGCATCGTGCGGTGGCGGGCCGGTCAGGCGATCTTGAATCGGGCGACCGAAGCCTTCAGCTCCTCGGCCATGCGCGACAGCTCGCGCACCAT
This sequence comes from Rubrivivax sp., assembly GCA_031427055.1. GTDB lineage: Bacteria > Pseudomonadota > Gammaproteobacteria > Burkholderiales > Burkholderiaceae_C > Rubrivivax. Next base: position 8,258 of record JANPMR010000382.1, on the reverse strand, counting down.
TTGCGCCGTGCTGCGCGTGCCGTCAGAGGTCTGGGCGGTGACGGCGAAGATATGCTGGATATTCTCGGCCACGATGTTGGCCGACTGCGCTTCGCGTGCGGCTTCGACCGAGATGCGCGCGATGAGGTCCGACAGCTCGCGCGTGACACGGTCGATGTCACCCAGCGCGGTGCCGGCGGCGTCAGACAGCCGGGCGCCCTCGACCACGCCCTGCGTCGTGCGTTCCATGGCGCCCACCGCGTCCTGGGTGTCGGTTTGAATGGTGCGCACGATGGCGGCAATCTGCCGCGTCGCGTCGCCCGAGCGCTCGGCCAGCCGCTGCACTTCTTCGGCCACCACGCTGAAGCCGCGGCCGGCTTCGCCGGCGCTGGCGGCCTGGATGGCCGCGTTGAGCGCCAGCACGTTGGTCTGCTCGGTGATGTCCGAGATCAGCTCGGTGATTTCGCCGATCTCCTGCGAGCTTTCACCCAGGCGCTTGATGCGCTTGGAGGTGTCCTGGATCTGGTCGCGGATGGCGTTCATACCGCCGATCGAGTTCTGCACCGCCTTCAGGCCGGTCTCGGCCGCCTGCAGCGACTGGCGCGCCACCGTGGCGGTCTCTTTCGCCTGCGCCGACACGTCCTGGATGCGGCCGGCCATCTGCAGCACCGAGTCGCCCGTGGCGCGAATCTCGCGCAACTGCTCGGTGGACGCCGCCAGCAGTTCGGTGGAGGTTTGCTCCACCTGCTGCGTGGTGTCGGTCACACGACCCACCGTGTTCTGTACCTGCTCGACCAGCGAGCGCAGTTCTTCCACCGTGTAGTTCACCGAGTCGGCAATGGCGCCGGTGATGTCTTCAGTCACCGTGGCCTGCTGTGTGAGGTCGCCCTCGGCCACCGTCTGCAGCTCGTTCATGAGTCGCAGAATGGCCGCCTGGTTGGCGTCGTTCACGCGCTTGGCTTCCTGCTCTTGACGCTCGGCGTCATTGCGCGAGGCATCGGCCATGCTCATGCGGCTGCTCTGGTCGAGCACGAACAGCCGAAACAGGCCGAAAGCTGCCGCCGCCAGCGCCGCCAGCGAGAGCAGGCCGAGCCACAGGCGCGGGCCGCCAAATCCGCCCTGGCCGGTGAGGTCGTCCTGCAGCTTGTCCAGGCCCAGGCGCAGCGGCTCGCTGTCCTTGACCACCGTCGCCTGCGCCTCGCGCACGGCCACCAGGCCCTGCAGATTGCCCAGGATGGCGCTGGCTTCGGTGCGCGTCTGTTCGTATTGCGTCAGCAGCAGCTGGAGCTTCTCGCGCACCTGCGGCTCGCGCGTGCCGGGCAGGCGCAGTTCGGCGTTGCCGTTGATCACGCCCTGGGCGATTTCCTTGAAGGAGTTGAGGTCCTTGCCGAGCAGGAACACCGCCTCGGCGCTGACACCCTCACTGGTCAAAAACTCGTTGGCGCTCTTGCCGATGCGCTGCGTCAGCATGACGAGCTGGCCCACCGCCGACAGCTCGGCCGCCGAGGCGCCACCCTGCAGCTTGAGTGACGACACGGTCTCGGCGGTCTCCAGCAAATCCGCGCTCTGGCGGTTGATGGCGCGCAGCGCCAGGCCCACCTGCGTCAGCGTCTTCTGCTGCCCGAGCACGATGGCGGCATTCTTTTCGGCGCGGTCGACCAATGGCAACAACGCCGCCACGCTTTCTTCCAGCGCGCCGGGTGCGGCCGGCACGTCACCTTCACCGTTGCTCAAACTGCGCACGTTGCGGCTGAGGATCTCGACGCTTTCCTTGACCTCGGGGAACGCCGCCACGTTGCCCACCAGGGCCTGCGACACCGACTTGGCAAGCCGCTGCGACTGCGTCGCGGCCTGGCCTGTGGCCGCCACTTGGGTGGCCGTGCGGCTGCCCGACAGCAGCGTCAGCCCGGCCGCCAACAGCAAGCCGGCAAGGCCTGCGCCGAACAGGATGACCATCGCCCGTTGCTGGCGCGCCAAGGGCCATTGCCCGACGATCGGCAGGCCACTGACCAGCGCCGCCGCCGGCTCGCCGCCGCCGCCGACGCGGGACTCGTTGTACTCGGCCGCCAGCTCCGAAGGCGCGGCCTCGGAAATGATGGAGGAGTCGCCGCGCCCGAGGTCGGGCGCCAGCGTGCTGTTGCCCAGGCGGATGGTGGCCTCCATCGGGTTGTCGGGCTGGGCCAGCTCGTCGTAAGGGGGCGGCAGCCGGGACGCCATGGCGTCGGGCTTGGCGCGGCCTGCGCCCTTGATCCTGTCCAGGAAGCTCATGTCGTCCTCTTCATAGCGGGTGTTCCGTGGCGCGGCATTCGGCCGTCGGTCGGGAAGCGAGGTGCCGCGTCATGCGGCGATCGCAAGAAACTTGTCGTTGCGCGCCAAGGCAACGAGGTCGATCTCCTGCCAGCGTCGGCCATCGGCGTCGCGGAAGATGGTGCCGGCGAAGGCCGGGCGCTGCGCGCCATCAGCGGGCTCAGGCGTGATCTGCGCGGCGCTGCGCAGGCCCGCCAGGCGGTCCACAACCACAGCGCACTGCGCCCCAATCGTGGCGTTGAAGGCCAGCAGGCGATGCTGCTCGCGCACGGCGTCGCGCAGCATGGGCGCGCGCAGCCCCAGGAAGGCAGCCAGATCGATGACGCCATGCAGGCCGCCGCGCAGATTAGCAACGCCCAGAAACCAGGGCTGCGTGTGTGGCACGTCGACCAAGACGCCCACCGGGAAGATCTCGCCAGCGGTGGGCAGTGGCACCAGCAGTCCTTGGCCGGCGCACTCGACCGCCAGCCAGGACGCGACCCGGGCCTCGGTGCGGGCCAGTTGCAGCCGCTGGGCCAGACGGCCCTGAAGTTCGCGCAGCGCTTCGCGATTCGCCATCAGTCGAACGCTTTGATCTTGGCCATGAGTTCGTCCGCGTTGACCGGCTTGACGATGTAGTCACGCGCGCCCTGCCGCATGCCCCAGACCTTGTCGGTCTCTTGGTTCTTGCTGGTGCACATGATCACCGGCACGTCGGCGAAACGCGGGTCGCGCGTGATGGCGCGGGTGAGCTGGAAGCCGTTCTGGCCCGGCATCACCACGTCCATGAGGATCAGATCGGGCTTCTCCTCGGCCAGTCGGCGCATGGCCTCCTCGCCGTTCTCGGCCGTGCGCACGGCGAAGCCGCGCTTGCCGAGCAGGTCGGAAAGGTAGTGCAACTCGGTTTTCGAGTCGTCGACGACGAGGATCTTCTGGATCGGCATCGAACGGGTCCTTGGTCAGGGCGCACTGCGGCGGTAGGACGCCACCGCGCGCAGGAGCTGGTCTTTGGTGAACGGCTTGGTGAGGTAGTCCTCGGAGCCGACCATGCGGCCGCGGGCCTTGTCGAACAGCCCGTCCTTGGACGACAGCATGATCACCGGAACGTGAGCAAATCGGGGGTTGCGCTTGATGATGGCGCAGGTCTGGTAACCATCGAGCCGCGGCATGAGGATGTCGCAGAAGATCAGTTCGGGATCGTGGTCGTTGACCTTGGCCAGGGCGTCGAAACCGTCCTCGGCCAACACGACCTCATGCCCACCCTGGCGCAGGAAGATTTCGGCGCTGCGCCGAATGGTGTTGCTGTCGTCGATGACGAGCACCTTGGCGCCGATGTTCGCGCCCGCGTCAGACCCCAAAGTCTCCAAGCGCCACTCTCCTAGTAATCCCCAGCACGCGGCTGCCCGCGCCGGCCGTTATCAGATCTGGACCATCTCGAAGTCTTCCTTGCGCGCACCACACTCGGGGCATGTCCAGTTCATCGAGACATTGGCCCACGCCGTACCCGCTGGAATACCATGCTCCGGATCGCCGTCGGCCTCGTTGTAGATCCAGCCGCAGATCAGGCACATCCAGGTTGTTGGTTCGCTCACGTTCAGACTGTCACTTCACTACAATGGACCGCGATTGTAGCCACCCCATCACCGAAGAATAACGAGGATTTGTGAGGACCTACAGATCGTTCCTCAGATTCCGCTAGAGGTTCGACACGCGCCGCTCCGATGCCCCGTGTTGGCGTCGCTGCCGCACCGATACTCCCCGCCGTCCCCCCCTGCAAGGCATCCCATGATCCCCGAACCCACTCCGGCCACGGACAGCGAAGGCCCGGTGGCAGAGCCGCCGCCCCCGGCCTGCGTGATGTGCTTCAACGCCAGCGACGCCAGCGGCGCCGGTGGCCTTGCCGGCGATGTTGCCACCATCGCCGCGATGGGCGCGCATGCGCTGCCTGTCGTGACCTCGGTCGTGATGCGCGACACCGCCGACATCTTCGACCAGCACGAGATCGACGCCGACGCCGTCGCCGAACAGGCCCGCACCATTCTTGAGGACGTCACCATTTCGGGCTGGAAAGTCGGCTTCCTGGGCAACGCCGACAACGTCAGCGCGGTGGCCGAAATCCTGTCGGATTACACCGAGATTCCGCTCGTGTCCTACCTGCCCAACCTGAGCTGGCTCGACGAAGACCAGCAGCAGCCCTACCTGGATGCCTTCCGCGAGCTCATCCTGCCCGCCACCGAGGTGCTGGTGGGCAATCACAAGACGCTGCAGGACTTTTTGCTGCCCGAGTGGGACAGCGAGCGCCCGCCCTCGGCGCGCGAACTGGCCGTGGCCGCTGGCGAGCACGGCACGCGCTACGTGCTGGTGACTGGCGTGATGCTGCCCGCCAAGGGCACCGAGCAGTTCATCGACAACGTGCTGGCGTCACCGCAGGGTGCCATCACGGGCGAGAAGTTCGAGCGCTTCGACGCCAGCTTTGTGGGTGCGGGCGACACGCTGGCGGCCGCGCTCGCGGCGCTGCTGGCGGCCGGCGGCGATCTGCAGCCCGCCGTCGGCGAGGCGCTGTCCTTCCTGGACCAGAGCCTGGACGCGGGCTTCCGCCCGGGCATGGGCCACATCGTGCCGGACCGCTTCTTCTGGGCGCTGCCGCCACCCGAAGAAGGCGAAGGCGACGAGATCATCGGCCCCGAGCCCGAACCGGAAGACCCCAAGACCAAGACCGTGCCGCGACGCGTGCACTGAAATCAAAGCGCCAATGTCCAGCAACGAAGAGCTCTTCGCACGCGCCCAGCGCGTCATTCCCGGCGGCGTGAACTCGCCGGTGCGCGCCTTTCGCGCCGTGGGCGGCACGCCGCGTTTCATTGCCCGGGCCGAAGGCGCCTACCTGTGGGACGCCGAGGGCCGGCAGTACATCGACTACATCGGCTCCTGGGGCCCGATGATCCTGGGCCACGGGCACCCGGCCGTGCTCGAGGCCGTGCACAAGGCCGCCGCCGACGGCTTCAGTTTCGGCGCGCCCACCGAGCGCGAGATCGAACTCGCCGAAGCCATCATCGCGCTCGTGCCCAGCGTCGAGCAGGTGCGCCTGGTGAGCAGCGGCACCGAGGCCGGCATGAGCGCGCTGCGCCTGGCGCGCGGCGCCACCGGCCGCAACAAGATCATCAAGTTCGAGGGCTGCTACCACGGCCACGCCGACGCCTTGCTGGTCAAGGCCGGCTCGGGTTTGGCCACCTTCGGCCACCCCACCAGTGCTGGCGTGCCGGCCGACGTCGTCAAGCACACCTTGGTGCTCGAGTACAACAATGTCGCCCAGCTCGACGAGGCCTTTGCCCTCCAGGGCGGCGAAATCGCCTGCGTGATGATCGAGCCGATCGCCGGCAACATGAACTTCGTGCGCGCCTCGGTGCCCTTCATGGCGCGGCTGCGCGAGTTGTGCACGCAGCATGGCGCGCTGCTGGTCTTCGATGAAGTGATGACGGGCTTTCGCGTCGCGCTGGGCGGCGCGCAGAGCGTCTACGCCAAGCTGATCCCGGGCTTCAGGCCCGACATGAGCGTGTTCGGCAAGGTCATCGGTGGCGGCATGCCGCTGGCCGCCTTTGGCGCCAGCCGGGACATCATGAGCCAGCTCGCCCCGCTGGGGCCCGTCTACCAGGCCGGCACGCTCAGCGGCAACCCGGTGGCCACGGCCTGCGGACTGGCCACGCTGCGCGAGATCAGCAAACCCGGCTTCTACGAGGCACTGTCGGCCAAGACCCGTTCGCTGGTCACGGGCCTGGAAGGCGCGGCTCGCGATGCCGGCGTGCCGCTGGTGGGCGACAGCGAAGGCGGCATGTTCGGCTTCTTCTTCGCCGACGCCTTGCCGCAGAACTACGGCGTCGTCATGGCCACCGACCAGCCGCGCTTCAACCGCTTCTTCCACGGCATGCTCGAACGTGGCGTCTACCTGGCGCCTGCGCTCTACGAAGCCGGCTTCGTCAGCGCTGCGCACAGCGCCGACGACATCGCCGCCACGCTGAGCGCGGCGCGCGAAGCGCTGGCTGCCGGCTGAACCTCGAACAGGAGACCTGCCATGACCGAAAACCTCGTGCTCACCGAAGTTCGCGGCGAAGGCGAGCGCCGCACCGGCCTCATCACCTTGAACCGCCCCAAGCAGTTGAATGCGTTGAATGACGCCCTGATGGACCAGCTGGGTGCGGCGCTGAAGGCCTGGGACGCCGACGACGGCATCGGCTGCATCGTCGTCACCGGCAACGAAAAGGCTTTCGCCGCCGGTGCCGACATCGGTGCCATGGCCGGCTTCACGTTCATGGATGCCTACAAAGGCAACTACATCACGCGCAACTGGGAAACGCTGCGCGAGATCCGCAAACCCGTGATCGCCGCGGTGGCCGGCTTTGCCCTCGGCGGCGGCTGCGAACTGGCGATGTCCTGCGACTTCATCATCGCCGCCGACAGCGCGAAGTTCGGCCAGCCCGAGATCAAGCTCGGCGTCATCCCCGGCGCCGGCGGCACGCAGCGCCTGCCGCGTGCCGTGGGCAAGGCCAAGGCCATGGACATGGTGCTGACGGCCCGCATGATGGACGCCGCCGAAGCCGAACGCGCCGGCCTCGTCTCCCGCGTGGTTCCAGCCGGCAGGCTCATGGACGAAGTGCTCGCCGCCGCCGCCACGATCAACGCGATGAGCGGCCCGAGCGCGATGATGGCCAAGGAAGCCGTCAATCGCGCTTTCGAAGGCAGTCTGGCCGAGGGCATCGGCTTTGAGCGCCGGCTGTTCCATGCGCTCTTCGCCACCGACGACCAGAAGGAAGGCATGGACGCCTTCGTCAACAAGCGCAAGCCGGTCTTCAAGCACCGATAGTCTTCTTGCACCGGTGCGCTTTGCCTGCGCACCATTGACGAGTTCTGCAATGGTGCATTCGCGCGCCGCCGGTTTTTCTTCATGGGGTAACTACCTACAGTTCACTCCATGGACAGCGCCGGTCAAGCATCCACCGACAGACGGTCCTTCAACCCTCTCGGATGCGAAATGGAACCGATCATGAAGAAGCTCAGCTCGCTCGTTTACCCCCTCGTCGTCTTCGCTTCGCTGGCTGCTGCCGGCAGCGCCTTCGCTGAAGACCCGACGGTCGACACCGCCGCCCAGACCGTTTCGTCGAAGTCGCGTGAACAGGTCCAGAAGGAACTCTTCGCTGCCCGCGCTGACGGTTCGATCAAGGTCTGGTCGATCAGCTACAACCCGCTCCTGGTGGCGAAGTCATTCAAGACCCGCGACGAGCTGAAGGCCGAAGTGCTGGCCGCCCGCGGTGTCAGCTTCGACAACGCCTGGTACGGCGAAGACAGCGGCTCGTTTGCGCTCGCTCGCACGCCAGCCAGCCGCCCGGCAACGCCACTGTTTGCCTTCGTGAAGTAAGCAGGGTTCAGGGGGCCAGCCAATGGTGCCCCTGTTCGTCGAACCAGGCACGCCGATGTCCCTCGGCGTGAAGTTCGAGCCAGTCGATGGCGCCGATGCGCGCTGACAGCAGCGCAAAGTGTTCGCGGCTGCCTCGCTCGGGCGCGGGCCGCGCCACCGGGGTTCCCGGCGGCAACGGCGACAGGTAATCCTGGGCGCCCGGTGTCATCTTCAGTCGTGCCCAGCGCGACGAGACCGCCAGGCCCGAGGTCTCGACGGCCAGCGTCACGCGCAGCCTGAGCTGCCAGCTCAGTGTCGCTGACCAGAGCACCAGGGTTCCCTGCGGAAACAGCCCGATCTGCGTCAGCTTCGGGCTGCGCGAATCGGCATAGATCAACAGCGTTCGTGCGCTCGCCTCGAGGTCGCGCAGCACCACGCTGCGGGCGTCGCCCATCGTGCCATCGGTGGTGGCCAGCACGGCCACACGCCAGGCATGACCACGCTGAGCCGCTGCCGCCGCCAGTTCCTGCCAGATCGCCGCTTCGATCTGTTGCAGATCTTCGAGGCGACTGGCACTCACGGTCAGCTTTCGTGCCGCAGCGCGGGA
>JANPMR010000381.1:0-1925 GCA_031427055.1 Rubrivivax sp. | reverse complement strand
AGACGAAGGGCAATGGCCACCGCCGCATCGAAGTGCGACAGCGCCTCGTCGCCACGGCCCTGCGCCTGCGCCGCCAGGCCGAGATTGCAGCGCGCCGTGGACTCCAGCCGCCCGTTCGCCATCTCGCGCGCCGTGGCCAGGGCCAGCGTGAACTCGCGCTCGGCATCGGCCGGGCGGCCCAGGTCGTGGAACAACAGGCCCAGATTGCAGCGCGTGTTGGCGGCCCAGCGGCGCTCACCGGCCTGCTCGGTGTGCACCAGCGCGGCCTGGTAGTGGCGCTGTGCGTCGTCGAATCGACCCTGCTCGTGCGCCAGCGCGCCCAGGTTGCCGTGCAGCCCGCCGGCCCAGCGCGCGTCCTGCATGGCCTCGGCCAGCGTCAGCGCTTCGGCGTAGTGGGCCCGCGCCACGTCGAGCGCGCCCTGGGCGCCGGCCAGGTTGCCGCTGGCGTTGAGCACACTGCACAGCAGCGTCGGATCCTGCAGGCCGCGCGCCAGGGCCAGCGCGCGTCGCAGCTCGCTGGCCGCGGCCTCGGTGTCGCCGTGGCCATTGAACAGCTCGCCGCGCTGGCTGCGCAGATGCGCCTCGATGGCGGCATCGTCGGCCGCCAGGGCCTGCTGCAGTCCCTCGTCAAGCGCCTCGGCGGCGGCGTCGAACTGGCCCAAGGCCCTGCGCGCGCTGCCCACCACCCAGCCCCGCACGGCCTGTTGCGCTGCGCTCAATGGCACGGCAGCGGCCGCGTCGGCCAAGTCCAGGCCGGCATGAAAAGGCCCGCTGCGAAGGAGTGCGAACCACGCCAGGCCCAGCGCATCGACGGTCGCTGCAGCGTCGCCGTGTGCCGCGGCGCGGCGACACGCCAGCGACAGGTTGCCCAGTTCCGCACAGCGATCGGCCACCGCGGCACGCGCACCGATGGCCGCAAAGTGACGCCAGTGCCGGCGCTGCACGGCCAGTGCCGCCGCCGGCCCGCTGCCGGGATAGCGCGCGGGCGTCGCAAGGTGCTCGGCGGCGTACTCCTGCACGCTGCTGAGCAGCTCGAAGCGGCGGCCCGGCGCGCTGCGCACGAAGGACTTGCGCACCAGCGACTGCACGGCGTCCACCGCCCAGGGCGCGTCGGCGCAGTCCGCGATATCGAGCACCGCTTCGGCCGCGGCCAGCGTGAAGCTGCCATCGAACACCGACAACTGCGCCAGCGCCGCGCGCTCGGCCTCGGTCAACAGCTCCCACGAGCCGTCGAGCGTGGCGCGCAGCGTGGCCTGGCGGTCGCGACGGCCGCCGCCCGCGGCGAGCAAGCGAAAGCGGTCGTTCATGCGCGCCAGCAGCTCGGCTGGGGCCAGGACGGGCGTGCGCGCCGCGGCCAGCTCGAGCGCCAGCGGCAGTCCGTCGAGCAGCGCCACCAGCGGCGGCACGGCGGCGTCCTGCTCCAGCCCGGGCGGGCCGCCCAGCGCGGCGGCGCGCTGGCAGAAGAGCTGCGCTGCCTCTGCTGGCGGCAGCGGCGGCAGCGGCATCACCTGCTCGCCGGCGATGCTCAACGCCTCGCGCGTGGTGACCAGGAAGCAGGCCTCGGTGGCGGCCTCTAGCCAGCGCCCCAGCGTCGATTCGGCATGCGTCCAGACCTGTTCGAAGTTGTCGAGGATGACCAGGCAGCGCGCGCGCGCGGCAATCGCGGCGCCGATCGCGGCCGCCGCATCGCCCTTGTCGGGCGGCAGTTGCAGGCCTTGCGCAACGGCCGCCACGACGCCGTCCGCACCGCGCGCGGGCGAGAGATCGCAGAACCACACGCCGCCCTCGAAATCGCCCAGCCAGCCGTGGCCATAGCGCAGCGCCAGTCTCGTCTTGCCCGCGCCACCCATGCCCAACAGCGAGACCAGGCGCGCACCCGCGTCGTAGCGTTGCGCCAGGTCCTGCAGCACCGCGGCACGGCCGAC
>JANPMR010000380.1:0-11081 GCA_031427055.1 Rubrivivax sp. | reverse complement strand
GAATTCAAGACCGCCAAGTGGCCCGAGCAGCTCAAGGCCAGCCGGGCTGGCAAGCTGATGATGTGGGGCGTGGGCTGGAGCGCCGGCAGCCCCGATGCCGACACCTTCCTGGGCCTGGGCTACGGGCCCAACAAGGGGCAGTCCAACCACGCGCGTTTCGACCTGCCGGCCTACAACGCGCTCTACGAAAAGCAGCGCCGCATGCCCAACGGCCCCGAGCGCGAGGCAGCGATCAAAGAGGCCTCCCGGCTGCTCGTGGCCTACATGCCCTACAAGGTGGGCACGCACCCGATCTGGACCGACTTGGCGCACCCCTGGGTGAAGGGCTATCACGCGAGCCACTTCCGCGGCCAGTTCTGGCGCTACGTGGACATCGACACCGACGAACTGAAGCGCCGCGGCGCGGGCGCACCATGAAGCGACGAGACACACTGGCGCTGGGCGCCGCTGCCGGGGCGGCGCTGACCCTGCCGGCCTTGACCCTGGCCGCGCAGTCGTCGCCGCCCAGCGCGCAAAAGGTGCTGCCGACTCAGGGGCCGCAGCCCCTGAAGGTGCTGCGCTTGGCCTTCCCGATCGCCGAGACCGGCTTCGACCCGCCGCAGCTGTCCGACCTGTACTCGCGCACCATCACGCCGCACATCTTCGAAGCACTCTACGGCTACGACCACCTGGCGCGGCCGGTGAAGATCCGGCCGCTGACGGCCGAGGCCATGCCCGAGATCTCGGCCGATTTCCGCACCTTCACTGTGCGCGTCAAACGCGGCATCTACTTTCAGGACGACGCGGCCTTCAAGGGCCAGCCGCGCGAGCTGACGGCGGCTGACTACGTCTTCGCCTTCAAGCGCTTTGCCGACCCGGCGCTCAAGTCGCCCGGCTGGGCCAGCATCGCCGACCTGCGCTTCATCGGCCTGGCCGAGCTGCGCCAGAAGGCGCTCGACAGCAAGCAGCCCTTCGACTACGAGCGCGAGATCGAGGGCCTGCGCGCGCCGGACCGCTACACGGTGCAGTTCCGCATCGAGCTGCCACGGCCGCGCTTCGCCGAGACGCTGGCCGCGTCGGACCTCTACGGCGCCGTGGCGCGCGAGGTGGTGCAGCACTATGGCGACAAGATCATGGAGCACCCGGTGGGCACGGGGCCGTTCCGTCTGGGCGCATGGCGGCGCTCGTCGTCGATCGTGCTCGAACGCAACCCGGCCTACCGCGAGGTGCTGTGGGATGCCGAGCCGGCTGCCGATGATGTCGAAGGCCAGGCCATCGCGGCGCGGCTGAAGGGCCGGCGCATCCCGCTCATCGACCGCGTCGAGGTCTCGGTGATCGAAGAGTCGCAGCCGCGCTGGCTGTCCTTCCTCAACGGCCAGATCGACTTCATCGAAGTGCCGCTCGACTTCGTGCCCATCGCCATGCCCGGCGGCAAGGTGGCGCCCAACCTGGCGCGCAAGGGCATCCGTGGCCAGCGCGTGCTGCAGCCCAGCACGGCGTTGAGCTACTTCAACATGGAAGACCCGGTCGTCGGCGGCCTGCAGCCCGAGCGCGTGGCACTGCGCCGCGCCATCTGCCTGGGCGTGGACGTCGACCGCGAAATCCGCCTCGTGCGCCGCGGCATGGCCATACCCGCGCAGAGCATCGTGGTGCCGCACACGACCGGCTACGACCCGGCGTTCAAGAGCGCCAACGGTGATTTCGACCCGGCGCGCGCCAAGGCGCTGCTCGATCTGTACGGCTACGTCGACCGCGACGGCGACGGCTGGCGCGAGCAGCCCGATGGTTCGCCGCTGCTCATCAAGTACGCCACCCAGCCCGACCAGCAGAGCCGCCAGCTCAACGAGCTGTGGCAGAAGAACATGCGGGCGATCGGCATCCGGCTGGAATTTGCCACCGCCAAGTGGCCCGAGAACCTGAAGGCGGCGCGCGCCGGCAAGCTGCAGATGTGGGGCGTGGGCTCGCTGGCCGCGGCCACCGACGGCCAGCAGTCGCTGCAGCGCCTGTACGGCCCGCAGTCGGGGCAGGGCAACCTGGCGCGCTTCAAGCTGCCGGCCTTCGACGCCGTCTACGACCAGCTCACCGTGCTGCCCGATGGCCCCGAGCGCGAGAAGCTGTTCGAGCAGGCCAAGCGTCTGAGCGTGGCCTACGCGCCGTACAAGGTGCACGTGCACCGTTTCGTGGCCGACCTGCAGCAAGCGCAGCTGGTCGGTTGGCGCCGGCCGCTGTTCTGGCAGGAGTGCTGGCACATGGTCGACATCGACCTCGCAGCGCGCGCCACCGCCTGACGCGCGGCCGACGCTGATTCGCGTGCGCCGCCGGCCGCTGCTCACCACCCTGCCGGCGCTGGCGGCAGCCACGGCCTGGGGTGCGGTGTCGACGACCGTCGCTGCGGCGTCCCCGGCGTCCACGGCGTCAGACAACGAGCGCACGCTGCGCGTTGCGTTTGCGAGCACCGAGACCAGCTTCGATCCGCCGCAGACCAACAGCGACTCCAACTCGTCGGCAGTGATCGCGCAGATCCTCGAAGCACCGTTGGCCTACGACTACCTGGCGCGGCCGGTGCGCTTGCTGGCCAATACGGCCGTGGCGATGCCCGAGGTATCGCCTGACGGCCGGACCTTCACGCTGCGCATCAAGTCCGGCATCTACTTCGCCGACGACGCGGCCTTTGGCGGCAAGCCGCGCGAGCTGGTGGCCGCTGATCACGTTTACGCCCTCAAGCGCTTCTACGACCCGCGCTACAACTCGAGTGACCTGTACATCTTCGAGTCGCTCAAGCTGCCGGGGCTGAGCGAGCTGCGCGCGAGCGCACTCAAGACGCGCAAACCCTTCGACTACGACACCGAGGTCGAGGGCGTGCGCGCGCTCGACCGCTACACCTTGCGCGTGCGCCTGGGCGTGGCCGACCCGCGTTTTGTCTACCTCCTGGCCGACCCCGTGTACATGGGCGCGGTGGCGCGCGAAGTGGTCGAGCGCTATGGCGACGACATCGGCGCGCATCCGGTGGGCACCGGCGCCTATCGCCTGAAGAGCTGGCGGCGCGGCTCGCGCATCGAGCTCGAGCGTTCGGCCGGCTTCCGCCACGTCGAATACGACGGCATGCCAGCCGACGAGCCGCTGGCGCAGGCCATCGCCGCGCAGCTCAAGGGGCAGACGCTGCCACGCGCCGACCGCGTGGTGATCGACATCGTCGAGGAATCGCAGCCGCGCTGGCTGTCCTTCCTGGACGGCACCTACCACTGGCTGACGGTGCCCGGCACCTTTCGCGAGCTGGCCGCGCCGGGCGGCCGCCTGGCACCTTACCTGGCGCGGCGCGGCGTGCAGTTGCAGACGCACGCGCAGCCCGACATCCAGATGAACTTCTTCTTCATGGAACACCCGCTGGTGGGCGGCTACACGCCCGACAAGGTGGCGCTGCGCCGTGCCATTGGCCTGGCCTTCGACAGCGACGCGTATGTGCGCCACGTTTACGGCGGCTTTGGCGTGCGCGCGCAGAGCACGGTGCCGCCCTTCACCACGGGCTACGACGCGGCCTACAAGAGCGAGATGAGCGAGTTCAGCCCGGCCCGCGCGCGTGCGCTGCTCGATCTTTACGGCTATGTCGACCGCAACGCCGATGGCTGGCGCGAGCAGCCCGACGGCAAGCCGCTGGTGCTGAGCATGGCCACCGGCTCGAGCCAGGTCGACCGCCGCGCCAACGAGCTTTGGAAGCGCGCCATGGACTCGGTCGGTCTGAAGATCGAGTTCGACATCTCGACCTGGCCCGAGCTGCTGAAGAAGAGCCGCGCCGGCACGCTGATGATGTGGGGCTACAGCTGGGGCGCGACCTCGCCCGACGGCGGCTTCTTCCTCGGCATCGCCTACGGCCCCAATGCCAGCGAGTCCAACGACCCGCGCTTCAAGTTGCCGGCCTTCGACCGCCTGTTCGAGCGCCAGCGCGCCCTGCCCGACGGCCCCGAGCGCGAGGCGGTGATGCGCGAGGCCAAGAACCTGCTCGTCGCCTACATGCCCTTCAAGGTGCACCTGCACAACGTGCTGCCGGTGCTGGTGCAGCCGTGGACGCGCGGCTATTGGCGCCACCCCTTCATGCGCGACATCTTCCGCTTCATCGCAACCGAGCCGAGGTCTGCATGAGCACGTCGACGGGAAAGAGCTTTCACCGCTGAGGAACGGAGTGGCGCAGAGTTCCGCAGAGGAACGCATGGCCTGACTCTGCGAACCTCGGCGTCCTTGGCTCCTCAGCGGTGAAGGTTTGTGACTTTCATGAGTCGGCCCACGCCCAGAGTCAGGCCCGGGCCGTTGCGGCGCGCACTGCCCAACGCAGCTTGGCCGAGCTGGAGCGCGGGTTGGCGCGTTGCTCGTCAAAGCTGGGGCGGATCAGCTCAGGCGCCACGCGGGAATAGATGCCCGCGCGCTCGGCCATCTGAAAGGCCTTCTTCACACGCCGGTCTTCGCCCGAATGAAAGCTCAGGATCGCCACCCGGCCGCCCGGATTCAGGCAGGCCGGCAAGGCGGCCAAAAAACGATCCAGCACGCCGAATTCGTCGTTGACGGCGATGCGCAGGGCCTGAAAGACGCGCTGCAGCGTCTTGCGCATCTCGGCCTGGCTCTCGGCCAACGGTATGCGCGGCTTGTTCAAGCGGGCCAGGGTGGCTGTGATCAGTTGGGCCAGCTCGCCGGTGGTCTGCAGATACTGCCCCTGCAAGGCCGCCGCCAGTGGCTCGGCGAGCGGCTCGTCGGCGTTGGCTATCAACAGCTCGCGCAGGCCCTGGCGCGTCACCGACAGCAGCAGCTCGCTGGCCGATGGCCCGGCAGATGGGTCCAGGCGCAGATCGAGCGGCCCATCGGTCTTGAAGCTGAAGCCACGAGCCGGGTTGTCGATCTGCATCGACGACACGCCCAGGTCCGCCAACACCACGTCGAAGCCACCGCCGGCCGCCGGCAACAACTGCGACACGTCGGCAAAGTTCAGGTGCCGAACGTCCAGCTCGGCGGCCGCAATACCCAGGCCACGCAAGCGCGCCTCGGTGCGCGGCAGCTCGATGGGATCGACGTCCAAGGCAAACAGCCGTCCGCCGGGGCTGATTCGCGTCAGCAGCTCTTGTGCATGACCACCATAGCCCAGCGTGGCGTCCAGCGCCACCTCGCCAGGTTGCGGCTCCAGGATGGCCATGATCTCGGCGACGCAAATCGGCCGGTGCATGCCGGCGGGTGTTTGGCCGCGCTCGATGACTTTGCGCAACTCGTCGCCGTGGCGCTGTGGGTCGAGCTCCTTGTACTTGTCCTCAAACCGGCGCGGGTGGGTGCCGCTGTAGCGAACGCGGCGTTGGTGGGGGTCGGTGGGTGTCAAGTCAGCTCAGAAATCGGGTGAGGTGGTCTGCGGTTCAAGGCATTGGCAGCAAAGCTCAGGGTTCAAGGATCAGGGCCGCAATCGCCGCCCCCACCGCGATGTCATCGACGGCACCGAAGGACTGGTGGCGCAGGTCGCCGTGGCGATCGATCAACAGCAGGGTGGGCGTGCCTTGCATCTCGTAGGCCTGCATGGTGGAAGGGATCGACGTCTGGGCATCGGCCGCAGGCGCGTCGACGCCGACCGCAAAGCCGATCCGGTACTCGTGCAAAAAGGCCCGCAGCGACACCGGCGTCATGGCCGCGTGGTGCTCGAAGACGGTGTGCAAACCGATCACCGCCACAGCGCCGGGATCAAACGTGGCGTGGATGCGCTGGGCTTGCGGCAAACCGTGCTGCACACAACCCGGGCACAGCATTTGAAAGGCATGCACCACCACCACCTTGCCGCGCAAGTCAGCCAGCTGAATCGGGCGCGGGCTGTTGAACCACTCGCGCGTGACCCAGGCTGGGGCCGGCTGGCCCGCTGGCTGGAGATCAAACCGGCGCAGCATCAGCGCCTTTGACATGGGGTGGTCTTGCACGACGGGCCTCCTGCGGGTGCGCTTGGCATGGGTGCCTGGCATGGGTGCTTGGCATGAGTGCTTGGCATGTGTGCTTGTCATGGCGCGCTGGATGGGGATTGTCGTGCCCACGCCCAACAGATCTCAGCTGCCTCCAAAGAGAGATCAAGCGCGTCGGGTGTCGTGTTCTGCCCGAGTTTTGCCGTGTTCTGGGTGCCGTGTGGAAGGAAAAAGGGCGTTTGAGAAACCTATCCTCGAGAGTGCAGGACCACGCCGCGTTCGACGAGGGCCAGCGCCTTGGCGGGGTCGAAGCCGGCGAGGGCGATTTCTTGTTCGAGCGCCAGCGGGACTTTGAACGTCGAGGTGATCATCACTGAGCTCGCAATACATCGCCAGCCGGATCGAGCGCCGCGCCAAAGAGCTGTGCAAGCGCGCCATGGATGCGGTCGGCCTGAAGATCGAGTTCGACATCGCCACCGAGCCGAGGCCCGATCAGGCTTCAGCGGCTTGGCTTGAGCTCAGCGCGCCGTCAGCCGGCCCAGGTAGCTGGCCACGGCATCCTGCTGCATCAGCGCGTCCAGCGACTCGGCGAACAGGAGCCGGCTGACACGCGCCTCATCCTTCTGCACGAAGATGAAGCGGCTGCAGACATCGGCCAGGATGTCCAGGTGCACCGGCTCGTTGGGGTGCAGGCACAGGAAGACCAGGCGGCCTTCGTCGCGCAGCCGGCGGAAGAAGTCGAGCATGAAGCCGATGTAGCCGTCCTGGGTGTTGAACTGCGGCTCGTCGAACAGGTGCACGCGGGCCTGCGCGCCCTGCGCACGCTGCAGCATGAAGCTGGGCCGCGTGCGCTTGAACGAGCGCAGCTGGTAGGACTGGTGGTAGTGCAGCGCGACGCGGTCGCGCTCGCCGTAGCGCACCTGGTGGATGTCCTGCCCGGCGATGCAGACGCGGCCGGCGCTGGGCTGGTTGCCGCCGGTGATCAGCTCGAACAGCGTCGTCTTGCCGGCGCCGTTGGCCCCCATCACGCCAACGATGGCCGGGCCATCGATCTGGAAGTCGGCCTGCAGCTCGAAGCTGGTCTGCTTGCGTGGCCAGCCGCGCTGGTAGCGCTTGACCAGGCCATCGACATGCAGCAGCGGTGCATTCATCGGGTCTCCAATCACTTCAGATTCCCAGCCAGCGGCGTTGCAGCGCCGGGTCTTCGCGCATCTGTTGCGCGGCGCACGCAAAGGCGATGCGGCCGGCCTGCATCACGGATACGCGATCGGCCACGGCCAGCGCGCAGGCCACGTTCTGCTCCACCAGCAGCACGGCCACGCCCTCGCGCTTGAGGCGCAGGATGGTGGCCATCACGTCCTGCACGACCTTGGGCGCCAGACCCTGGCTGGGTTCGTCGAACAGCACCAGCCCGGGCGCACCCATCAAGGCGCGCGAGATCGCCACCATCTGCATCTCGCCGCCGGACAGGTTTTCGCACTCGCGCGCCATCAGGTATTCCAGCGCGCTGAAGATCTCGAAGCACTCGCCCAGCTTCCAGGCGCGAAAGCGGGTGCGCTTGCGCGCGATCTCCAGGTTGCGCGCCACCGTCAGGGTGGGGAATACGCGCCGGTCGTCGGGCACCCAGCCCACGCCCATGGCGGCGATCTCGTGGGTGGGCCGCTGCGTGATGTCGGCGCCATCAAAGCAGATGCGACCGCGACGCGCCGGCGTCAGGCCCAGGATGGAGCGCAGCGTGCTCGTCTTGCCCGCACCGTTGGGGCCCAGCAGCGCAAGCACCTCGCCGGGCGCGACGGCGAGCGAGGCGCCGAACAGCACCTGCGTCTCGCCGTAGAAGGTCTCGATGCCCTCCAGCGTGAGGATGGGCTCTACGGCGGCCTGCAACACGGCGTTCATGCCGCCACCGCGCCCAGGTTGGAGCGCTGCACCCAGGGGTTCTCGCGCAGCGCGGCCGGTGAGCCTTCGGCGATGACCTGGCCCCAGTGAATGACCGAGATCTTGTCGGCCAGGCGGAAGAGGAAGTTCATGTCGTGTTCGATGATCACGATGCTCTCAAGCAAATGTGGCTCTGCCACTTTGCTTGAACCCCCTTGGGGGGCGGGCCGGGCTGGCCCGGCCCTGGGGGCGCCAATTGCGCGCTTGAGTTCGGCCACCAGGTCGAACAAGCGCGCCGTGCCCTCGGCGCCGAGCCCGGCGGTGGGCTCGTCCAGGAACAGGATGCGCGGCTGCGCGGCCAGGGCCACGCCGATCTCCAGCGCACGCCGCTCGCCATAGGACAGGCGCCGCGCGGGTGTGCGCTCCTTGCCCGCCAGGCCGATGCGCGCCAGGATCTGCGCCGCCGCGTCGTAAGCGGCACTGTCGCGGCCCAGGTCGCGCAGCGGCGACCACGCATGGTCACGCACCGCCGGCAAGGCGATGACGATGTTGTCGATGGCCGTGTCGTCGTCGAACAGATTCATGATCTGGAACGAGCGCGACAGGCCGCGGCACGCAATCTCGCGCGGCGACAGGCCGGTGATGTCCTGGCCCGCAAACAGCACGCGGCCGCGCTCGGGCTTGTAGCGCCCCGTCAGCACGTTGAAGCAGGTCGTCTTGCCGGCGCCGTTGGGCCCCATGATGCCGGACAGCTGCCCTTCCTCGAAACGCAGCGAGATGCCTTCCAGCACCACCTGGTCGCCGAAACGCTTGTGCAGCCCGTGGGCTTCGAACAGCGCCATCTTCATGTCTCCGGCCGGGGCTGCGGCAACTGCGGCCGGGCTGCCACGGCAGGCCTGCGGCGTGCACGCCAGGCCTGCCAGGCGCCGGCCACGCCTTCGGGTTGGTAAATCACCACGGCCATGAAGAACAGGCCGTACCAGAGCAGCCAGGTCTCGGTGTAGGCGCCCAGCAGATCGCGCGCCAGGATGAAGATCAGCGCGCCGATCACCGGCCCCCAGAAGCTGACCAGGCCGCCGCCGATCAGCACCATCATCACCACGAAGCCCGAGTTGTGCAGGCTCATCACGTTGGGGTAGGCCGACTGTTGGGCCATCGCGAACAGGCTGCCGGCCAGGCCGGACAGGCCGGCCGACAGCACGAAGGCACACCACTTGTAGAGCCAGACGTTGTAGCCCACGAAGCTGGCGCGCATCTCGTTTTGCTTGATGGCGCGCAGCACGCGGCCGAAGGGCGAGTGGATCAATCGCCACAGCAGCACCAGCACCAGCGCAAACAGCAGCAGCACGAAGTAGAAGAAGGCGTTGTTGCTGGCCAGGCTGATCTCCAGGCCCGGCAGGCGCAGCGGGGCGCGGGCGATCTTCATCAGGCCGTCTTCGCCGCCGGTGACGGTATGCCACTTGACGGCCACGAACCACATCAGCTGGCCGAAGGCGATGGTGAGCAGCGCGTAGTAGATGCCGCGGCGGTGCGAGATGAAGGCCGCCACCACGGCACCGACCAGAGCGGCGGCCAGCACCGCGCCGAGCAGGCCGCCAATCAAGCCGGCATCGGCGCGCTGCTGCAGCAGGCCGAAGGCATAGGCACCGACGCCGAAGTAGGCGCCATGCCCGAACGAAGGCATGCCGCCATAGCCCAGCAACAGGTTGTGCGCCAGCGCGAACAGCATCCAGATCACGATCTCCAGCGCCAGGTACTGGTACAGGCCAACCGCGCCCAGCCACAGCGGCGTGCTGGCCAGCAGCGCCACCGTCACCACCATGGGCAGGGTGACGAGGGCGGCGGGTCGGTGGTGTGGGCTCATGCGATCGGAACAAACAAAACAAGTGCTGGACAAACGAGAATGTATGTTCTATTCTTTGGACATGCAAGCAGGTTTGTTCTAAATCAGTCCCTTCCCAAACCCCATGCCGCGCGCCTCTACCTTCGAAGAATTTGCCGACGCCGTCACGGCGTGCTACCCGCGCCTGTCGCGGCAGCAGCAGCAGATTGCACAGTTCGTGCTGGAGCATCCAGACCGCCTGGCGCTGGGCACGGTCGCCACCGTGGCCGAGGCGGTGGCGGTGCAACCCTCGGCGCTGATCCGCTTCGCCAATGCGCTCGAGTTCGGTGGCTTCACCGAGATGCAGCAGATCTTCCGCAGCCGGCTGCTGGACCGCTCGGGCTCGTACCGTGAGCGCATTGACGCCATGCGCCGCAGCAAGCCCAAGGACGCCACTTCGGGCGCGGGCGTGCTGCACCAGTTCGTGGCCGAGGGCGTGGCCGAACTCAGCCAGCTTGAAGACAACGTGCGTGCCGCCGACCTGGCGGCTGCCGCCGACTTGATCTGCGGCGCGACCCGGGTGCATGTGCTGGCGCAGCGCCGCGCCTTTCCGGTCGCCGGCTATCTGGCCTACGCACTGGCGCAACTGGACATCAAGGCCCAGTTGCTCGACGGCGTGGGCGGCATGCTGAGCGACGTGCTGCGCCAGATCGGCAGCGACGAGCTGCTGCTGGTGACCAGCTTCAAGAACTATTCACCTGACGTGGTGGAAGCCGCCGCCAAGGCCCACGCGCGCGATGTGCCGGTGGTGGCGATCACCGACTTCGCGCTCTCGCCGCTGAAGCCGCATGCCCGCGTCTGCTTCGAGCTCGGGCAAGGCACCGACGCCGCCTTCCGCTCGCTGGTGGCGCCGCTGTGCCTGGCGCAGGCGCTGGTGGTCAGCGTCGGGCACCGGCTGGTCGCACCGCGGCGCAAGCCGGCCCGCAAATCAAGTGCGGGAAGCGCAGCATGAGCCCAAGCTCGTTCGGCCCGGCCCGCGCCCTGGATCTCATCTGCATCGGCCGCGCTGCGGTGGATCTCTACGGCGAGCAGATCGGCGCGCGCCTGGAAGACGTGCAGACCTTCGCCAAATACCTGGGCGGTTCGCCCACCAACACGGCCGTGGGTGCGTCGCGCCTGGGCCTGAGTGTCGGGCTGGTCAGCCGCGTGGGCGACGAGCACAACGGCCGCTTCGTGCGCGAGACCCTGGTGCGCGAAGGCGTGGACGTCTCGTTTCTCGCCACCGACCCGCAGCGGCTCACGGCGCTGGTGTTCCTGGGCATCAAGGACGCCGACACCTTCCCGCTGCTGTTCTATCGCCAGCATTGCGCCGACATGGCGCTGTGCGTCGACGATATCGATGCCGCCTACGTCGCGTCGGCTCATGCGCTGGTGATCAGCGGCACCCATCTGTCGCAGCCCGGCACCCGCGCGGCCTGTCTGAAGGCCAT
>JANPMR010000379.1:0-4121 GCA_031427055.1 Rubrivivax sp. | reverse complement strand
CACCGCGGCGCCCACCACGATGGCGGTGCCGTGCTGGTCGTCGTGGAAGACCGGGATCTTCATGCGCTCGCGCAGCTTGCGCTCGACGTAGAAGCAGTCCGGCGCCTTGATGTCCTCGAGGTTGATGCCGCCGAAGGTGGGTTCGAGCGCGGCGATGATGTCGACCAGCTTGTCGAGGTTCTTCTCGTTGAGCTCGAGGTCGAAGACGTCGATGCCGGCGAACTTCTTGAACAGCACCGCCTTGCCTTCCATCACCGGCTTGGCGGCCAGCGGCCCGATGTCGCCCAGGCCCAGCACGGCGGTGCCGTTGGTGACCACGCCGACGAGGTTGCCGCGCGCCGTGTAGCGGAAGGCGTTCGCCGGATCGGCGACGATTTCTTCGCAGGCTGCGGCCACGCCGGGCGAGTAGGCCAGCGCCAGATCGCGCTGATTGATCATCTGCTTGGTGGCAGTGACCTGCAGCTTGCCGGGGGTCGGAAACTCGTGGTACTCGAGCGCCGCGCGGCGCAGTTCGGATGCCTTGTCGGCGGCCTTGTCAGTGACCTTGTCGGTGGCCGGATGGGGGGTGTCGGACATCGCGGGCGTCTCCTGAAAGCACCGGGTGAGCGCCTCGGCGGTGAGGCGGGCGCAAATTGTAGGCGTGCAGTGTGCGCGACCGGCGTGCGTGCGCCCATGCGCGAAACTGCGTAGCGGCGGCCCGCAAGCTGCGCTCAATACTCTGCCCCCCGCACGAGCCTGCCCGGCCGCCCGAACGGCTTGTTGACCGAGCTGCGACGCGCTACGTTTGCCTGATGACACCCCTGGAACTTCCAACACTTGCGCGCCCGCGACCGCTGCGACGCGCCTTGCTGTGGGGCGCTCTGCTGGCGCTGCTGGCCGTGGCGCAGAGCCTGCTGCTGGTGCTGACCGTGCGCTACGAGGCCGCGCGCGCGCAGGATGGCGCCGAGGCGGCGGCGCTCGAAGCAAGCACCGATCTGCGCCGCGCGTTGCTGCGCCAAATGCAGCAACTGCAGGCGCTGGCCATTGCGCCGCAGCCGCAGCAGGGCTGGCGCGACGCCGCGCAGGCCGCGCTCAGGGCCCAGCAGGGCCTGGAGCGCGTCGAGTGGCGCGATCTGGCGCTGCAGCTCGTAGACGCCGCCGACACGCCCTTCGCGCCCACGCTGCTGGCCGCGATGCCGCGCGACGCGGTCGACATCGACGCCCGGCTGGCCTGCGAGGCGGCGCGGCGCTCGGCCTCGCCGGCGTTCTCGCGCACCTACTTCGTGCCGCTGCCCGGCGGCCGCGGCGTCGAGGTCATCGACCTGTGCATGACCGTGCAGTCGGCGGGGCGAGAGATCGGCTTTCTCGTCGGCAGCCTGGCCTTGCCGCGCATCCTGGAGCAGACGCTGTCGGCGCGCGAGGGGCGGCGTTTCGAGTTCTCGCTGGTCGAGGGTGACGGCGCTCGCCTGGCACGTGCCGGCGTGCCGCGCGGCGCCGGCGTCTACCGCGCCGAGCATCTCATCGACCTGCCAGGCGTCACCTTGCGGCTGCGCGCCGACAGCGCTGCGGGCCAACCGGGCCTGATCCCGAACGTCGCGGTTTCGCTGGTCATGGGCCTGTCGCTGGCGCTCTTTGGCGTCGTGCTGATCCTGGCCCGCGACGTGCGCCGCCGTGCCGCCGCCGAGCGCGGCCTGGCCGAGGCGCTGGCCTTTCGCAAGGCGATGGAGGACTCGCTGTCCACCGGCCTGCGCGCGCGCGACCTTGCGGGCGCCGTGACCTATGCCAATCCGGCCTTCTGCGCCATGGTCGGCTTCTCGCAGGCCGACCTGCGCGTGCCGCCCGGGTCGCCGCCGCCGTACTGGCCGCCCGAGTTTGCCGCCGACTACCAGCAGCGCCAGCAGCAGCGTCTGGGCGGGGGTGCGGCGCAGGCAGCGCGCGCCGCGGCGCACGAGGGCAATGAGACTGTCTTCATGCGCAAGAGCGGCGAGCGCTTCCCGGTCATGATCTACGAGGCGCCGCTGGTCGACGGCCAGGGCCGCCACACCGGCTGGATGAGCGCCGTGCTCGACCTCAGTGCGCAGCGCCGCGTCGAAGAACTGTCGCGCCAGCAACAAGACCGCCTGCAGGCCACGGCGCGCCTGGCCATGGTGGGCGAGATGGCCTCGCTGCTCAGCCACGAGCTCAACCAGCCGCTGTCGGCGATCGCCAGCTACGCCGCGGGCTCGCTCAACTTGCTGGATGCGCCCGCTGGCGACGAGGCGGCGACGCTCCACCAGGCCAGTCCAGTGGAGAGCAGCGCCATGCTGCGCCAGGCGTTGGAACGGATCACCGAACAGGCCGAGCGCGCCGGCCGCGTCATCAAGAGCGTGCACGACTTTGTGCGCCGCCGCGAACAGCACCAGGAAGCCGTGGCGGTGGACCTGCTGATCGAAGCCGTGCTGCCGCTGGTGCGGCTGCAGGCGCGCAAGACCGGCACGCGTGTCGAGGTCGATCTGCCCGCCCCGCCGGCCGCGATGCCGCGCGTGCACTGCGACCGCACGATGGTCGAGCAGGTGCTGCTCAACCTGGCGCGCAACGCCATCCAGGCGATGGAAACTGCCACCGCGCCGGCCGAGCGTGTGTTGACGCTGCGCGCACGCCAGACGCACGCGCGCTGGGTCACCTTCAGCGTCATCGACGCCGGCCCCGGTGTGCCGCCCGACGTGGCGGCACGGCTGTTCACGCCCTTTTTCACAACGCGCAGCGAAGGCATGGGCCTGGGCCTGAGCCTGTGCCGCACGGTGGTCGAGCAGCACGGCGGCGCGCTCGATTTCGGCCCCGGCCCCGGCCGCCGCGGCACCGAGTTTCGCTTCACGCTGGCCACGGCGGCGGCGCGGCAGACGACTGCCGCAGAGCCGCCTTCATCGCCGGCCGCAGGGCCGCCTTCATACTAGCCGCCGCACATTGGCCGACATGAAACCCGACCCCGCACTGGGCCTTCCCATGGTCTACCTCGTGGACGACGAAGACGTCGTGCGCGACGCCTTGGCCTGGCTGCTGCGTTCGCGCCGGCTGCTGTCCGAGGGCTTTGCCAGCGCCGACGCCTTCGAGGCCTGGCTGGCGACTCGCCGCGGCCCCGGATTGGCGGCGTGGCCGGCCGCGCCCTCGTGCCTGGTGCTGGACATGCGCATGCCCGGCACCAGCGGCCTGGTGTTGTTCGACCGGCTGATCGAGCAGGGCCTGGCCGCGCGGCTGCCGGTGATCTTTCTTACCGGCCATGGCGACGTGGCCACGGCGGTGTCGGCCGTCAAGCGCGGCGCCTTTGACTTTGTCGAGAAGCCGTTCTCCAACAACGCCCTCGTCGACCGCGTGCAAGACGCCCTGCAGCGCAGCGCCCAGGCCATCCAGCAAGGCCGCGCCGAGGCCGCCGTGGCGCGTGCGGTGGCCGAGCTCACCGAGCGCGAGCGCGAGGTCATGCAGCTGGTGCTGGCCGGCAAGCCCAACAAGCGCGTCGCCGATGAGCTGGGCATCAGCGTGCGCACGGTGGAAGTGCACCGCGCGCGCGTCTTCGAAAAGATGCACGTGCACTCGGCGGTCGAGCTGGCCAACCTCTTGCGCGGGCCGGAGCAGCGGTGATGGCCACGGAGTTCGATCTCATCGCGCGGCACTTCACGCGGCCCGGCCGGCCGCTGCGCCGCGCTGCGCTGGGCATCGGCGACGACTGCGCCCTGTTCGTGCCCGAGCCTGGCATGCAGCTCGCGGTATCCACCGACATGCTCGTCGAGGGCCGACACTTCCTGGCCACGGTGGCGCCGGCGCGACTGGGCCACAAGGCGCTGGCCGTCAACCTCAGCGACCTCGCGGCCTGCGGCGCCGAGCCGCTGGCCTTCACCCTGGCGCTGGCGTTGCCGCGCGGCGACGATGCCTTTGTCGCCGCGTTGGCCGAGGGCCTGTTTGCGCTGGCCGACGCGCACGGCATCGAGCTCATCGGCGGCGACACCACGGCCGGGCCACTCAACCTGTGCATCACCGTCTTCGGTCAGCTGCCGCCGGGCCAGGCCTTGCTGCGCAGCGGCGCGCAGCCGGGCGATGAGCTGTGGGTCAGCGGCACGCTGGGCGACGCGCGGCTGGCGCTGGAGGTCTTTCGCGGCCACATCGCGCTG
>JANPMR010000378.1:0-2869 GCA_031427055.1 Rubrivivax sp. | reverse complement strand
CATGGCGCCGTGGCGGGTGACCTCTTCGTCGATTGCACCGGCCTGTCCTCGCTGCTGCTGGCCCAGCACTTCGGGGTCGCGTGGGTGCCGCAGCAGCACGTGCTGTTCAACGACACCGCGCTGGCCGTGCAGGTCCCCTACGCGCGTGAGGGCAGCGCCATCGCGTCGCAGACCCTGGCCACGGCGCAGACCAGTGGCTGGGTGTGGGACATCGGCCTGCCCACGCGCCGGGGTGTCGGTCATGTCTACTCGAGCGCGCACACCACGGACGCCGCGGCAGAACAGGCGCTGCGAACCTACGTCGAGAGCACCGGCGGGCCCAAGGACATCACGCCGCGAAAGCTGTCCTTCCGGCCCGGCTACCGCCAGAAGTTCTGGCACCGCAACTGCGTGGCGATCGGCCTGTCGGCCGGTTTCGTCGAGCCGCTGGAGGCCTCGGCCCTGGCCCTGGTCGAGCTCTCGGCCGCCATGCTCAGCGAGGAGATGCCCGCGACGCGTGCGGCCATGGACATCGTCGCGCGGCGCTTCAACGACGCCTTCAGCTACCGCTGGGAACGCGTGATCGACTTCCTGAAGCTGCATTACGCGCTGACCCGGCGACAAGACTCCGCGTACTGGCGCGACCATGCCGCGCCAGCGTCGGTTCCAGAACGCCTGCGCGACCTGCTCACGCTGTGGCGCCACAGGCCGCCTTCGCGCCACGACTTCGCCCGTGTCGAGGAACTGTTCCCGTCGGCCAGCTACCAGTACGTGCTCTACGGCATGGGGTTCCGCCCGGAACCGGGAGCCTATGACCGGAACAGGAACGACGCCGCTTTGGCGGACGGCTTCTTCCGCGAGGCGGCCGCGCTGACCCGCAAGATGCTGCCGGCGCTGCCCAGCAACCGCGAGCTCGTCGAACACATCAAGCGTCATGGCATGCTGCGAATCTGAGCCTCGGCCCGACCCACTCCCGATCGCCCCCAAACGCCGCGCACCGACATGGCCAAGACCGTTCTGCTGAACAACGTCGATCACAAGGATTTGCGCGTCATCACGCGGCGGGGTGCCGAGTACGGCGATGGCGTGATGTTCGCCGTCACCTTCCCGGCCGAGTTTCGCAACTTGCAGGCCCACTACCCCATCGTCTTTCGCAAGTCACTGAGCGGCACCACTTTCGAGCCCGTGGCGTTGTTCGGCTTGCAGGAGGGCCAGAACCTCTTCCTGCGCCCGCAGGGCTGGGACGCTGCCTATGTGCCGCTGGCGATCGAGCGCCTGCCCTTCTACATCGGCATGGCCGACGATGAGCAGGTCGTCCACATTGACCTGCAAAGCCCGAGGGTCAGCACCGAGGACGGCGAGCCGCTGTTCCTCACGCACGGCGGCAGCAGCGAATTCCTGGACCGCATGAGTTCGGTCCTGATGACGATCCACGAAGGGCTGGAAAGCACGCCCGCGTTCATTTCCGCCTTGCTCGAGCATGAGCTGCTCGAGGCCTTCGTGTTCGATGTCGAGGCGGCCGATGGTTCGCGCACTCGCCTGTCGAACTACTACACCGTGCACGAAGAGCGACTCGGCCATTTGGCGGGCCATGCCCTGGAGACGCTCAGCAAGGCCGGTCACTTGCAGGCGGCGTACATGGCGATCGCCTCCTTGTCGCAGTTTCGCGCGCTGATCGACCGCCAGGCCGATCTCGGCAGTGGCCTGGCTTGACCCATGCGCGAGCTCAGCGGCGTCGACCCGCAGGCGATCCCCGAGGACGTCCTGAAGTCGTCCGAGCCCGTCGTGCTCAGGGGCCTGGTCGCCCAATGGCCTGCGGTTCGCGCCGGGCTCGAGTCTGTTCGCGCGGCGTGCGCTTACCTGCAGGCCTTCTATCGCGATGCGACGGTGGGTGCTTGGCTCGGGCCGCCAGAAATCGAAGGCCGCTTCTTCTACAACGACGACATGAGCGGCTTCAACTACCAGCCGCTGCGCATGAAGCTTGATGCCGTGCTCGAAGAGCTCGAACGGCAACACGCGGTCGCGCGGCCCGCCGCCCTCTATGTGGGTTCCACCACCGTCGATGCCTGCCTGCCGGGGTTTCGCGCCGACAACGACTTGGCGCTGGGCGACAGGCAAGCGCTGATGAGCATCTGGATCGGCAACCGCACAAGGGTCGCGGCCCACTTCGACCTGCCTGACAACCTGGCCTGCGTGGTGACGGGCCATCGCCGCTTCACACTCTTCCCGCCCAGCGAGCTCACGAACCTGTACGTCGGCCCGCTGGACTTCACCCCGGCGGGACAGTCGATCAGCCTGGTCGACTTTGCACGCCCCGACCTGGACAGGTTTCCGAGGTTTGCGCAGGCCCTGACGCAGGCGCAGGTCGCCGAGCTCGCCGCCGGTGATGCGATCTTCATTCCCAGCATGTGGTGGCATCACGTCGAGGCGCAGGGCAGCTTCAACGTGCTCGTCAACTACTGGTGGCGCCAGTCACCGGCGCACATGGACTCGCCCATGAACGCACTGCTGATGGCGATGCTGAGCGTGCGTGACCTGCCAGACGATCAACGCAAGGCCTGGCAGCAGCTTTTTCAGCACTACGTCTTTGCAGCCGATGCACACACCCGCGAGCACATTCCAAAGTCGGCCCGGGGCGGCCTGCTGCCGCTGGACCCGGATGCCGCACGCGTGCTGCGCGCACGCTTGCTCAAGAGCTTGAACCGATGAGTCCGGACATGCCCGACGCGCAAAGAGCTGGGCCCGAAGGTGGCCGCGCGACCATCCGAAGGGTCGTCATTGCCGGTGGCGGCACCGCCGGCTGGATGGTCGCTGCAGGGCTGTCCAAGGCGCTGGGCAGGCGGCTGGACATCCGGCTGGTGGAGTCCGACGAGATCGGCACCGTCGGCGT
>JANPMR010000377.1:0-1556 GCA_031427055.1 Rubrivivax sp. | reverse complement strand
TTGCGTCTCCAGAGCTGTGCCAGCGTCATGCCCGACACGATGTGCCAGATGCCCCACAGGCTGGCGATGATGACCATGCCGAGGTCGGCGTTGAACTGCAGCGCGATGATGCCCAGGGCGAGGCCCGAGTTCTGCATGCCGCCCTCGATGATGATGGCGCGGCGGTCGCGCTCGGCGACGCCGAAGGCCTTTGCTGCCGCCCAGCCCAGCGCCAGACCGGCCGCGTTGTGCAGCACCACGATCAGCAGCTGCGGCAGGATCTGCGCCGTCAACAGATGGCGTTCGCGCACCAGGCCCAGCGCGATGAAGGCCAGCAGCGCCAGCAGGCTGAACTGCGACAGCGGGCCGCGGATGCGCGCCGTCAACTCCGGCAGGCGCCGGTTGACCGCCAGGCCCAGCGCCATGGGCAGCGCCAGCAGCGCCAGCAGGCTCCACCAGATCGCCGAGGCGTCGATGTCCAGCGTGCGCAGCCATGCCGCGGTGGCCGGGTTGGTGGCCACCATCCAGGTGAAGTTGAAGGGTGTGAGAAACAGCGCCAGCAGCGCCGCCACGGCCGAGATGCTGACGCTGAGCGCCGTGTTGCCGCCGCCGCGATGCGTGATGACGTTGCTCAGGCTGCCGCCGGGGCAGCAGGCCACGAGCAGCATCGCTGCTTCGGTGTTGGCCGGCAGGTCGAGCACCAGCGTGGCCAGCCAGGTGGCGCCGGGCAACAGCACAACCTGCGGCACCAGCCCGGCGAGCACCGCGCGCGGCTGCTCGAGCACGCGGCGGAAGTCGGCCACCTGCAACTCGAGCGCCACCGAGAACACCATGGTGGCCAGCACCAGGCTCAGGACGATCTGCTGGCTTGTCATCGGCCGCAGCGTAGCCGCTGGCCGCGCCCGTAAACTCAAGGGTTTTCGCCACGTGGGCTATGCGCGCACCGCCATGCTGACCTTCCAGCAGATCATTCTCAAGCTGCAGAGCTACTGGGCCGACCAGGGCTGCGCGCTGCTTCAGCCCTACGACATGGAAGTCGGCGCCGGCACCAGCCACACCGCCACTTTTCTGCGCGCGCTGGGCCCCGAACCCTGGAAGGCGGCCTACGTGCAGCCCAGCCGCCGGCCCAAGGACGGCCGCTATGGCCACAACCCCAACCGGCTGCAGCACTACTACCAATACCAGGTGGTGCTCAAGCCGGCGCCGGCCAACATCCTCGAGCTCTACCTGGGCAGCCTGGAGACCCTGGGCTTCGACCTCAAGAGCAACGACGTGCGCTTTGTCGAAGACGATTGGGAGAACCCGACGCTGGGAGCCTGGGGCCTGGGCTGGGAGGTCTGGCTCAACGGCATGGAGGTGACGCAGTTCACCTACTTCCAGCAGGTCGGCGGTATCGACTGCAAGCCCATCACCGGCGAGATCACCTACGGCCTGGAGCGCCTGGCCATGTACCTGCAGGGCGTGGACAAGGTCTATGACCTGACCTGGACCGAAGGCCCCAGCGGCAAGCTCAGCTACCGCGACGTCTACCACCAGAACGAGGTCGAGCAGAGCACCTACAACTTCGAGCACAGCGA
>JANPMR010000376.1:0-23116 GCA_031427055.1 Rubrivivax sp. | reverse complement strand
TGTTGCCCGCACCACCTGCCGCAGTGTTTGCAACTTTGCCCGCCGCGCCGTCCGGGCCACGGGCCGCGACCGACGTTGCGCCTGCGCCGGCCGACATGGCCCATTTTTGCAACTCTTCCCGAAACAGGTGGGCACTGGGGTGGCGATCCATGGCATTTTTGGCCAGCGCCCGCAGGATGATGGCGCGCAGCCTGTCGTCCAATACCCCGGCCAGCTCCACCGGCAACGCCAGCTGCTCATGCATCACCCGGTAAACTGCCCGATACGCATCGCGCTCAAAAATCAGTGGCTTGCCCGACAGCATTTCCACCAGCACCAGCCCGGCTGAAAAAATATCCATGGAGGCGCTGGGGGCCTCACCGGCCGCCGCTTCTGGCGACATGTAGCCAGGGGTTCCCCCCGCCGCTACCGTTTCACCCGCAGCACCAAAGCCCTCGGCGCGCGCCGCTATGCCGAAGTCCATGACGCGAGCCCGACCAGCCGCATCGACAAGCACATTGGAGGGTTTGAGGTCGCGGTGAATCACGCCAGAGGCGTGCGCCAGGCCCAATGCGTCCAGCATGCCGATCATCAGTGCCACGGCCTCAGAGGGCGGCAGGGCACCGCGGGTTTTCAGCACCTGGGCCAGTGTCTGACCCTGCACATATTCAAAGACCAGGTAGGGCTGATCGTCATGCACGTCGGCCTCAAAGACGGGAACGATGTTGGGGTGGGTCAGGCGGCTGACTGCGCGCGCCTCGGTCAGCCATTCGTTCAGGGCCTCGGCGTCGGCGGCCGGGTCGAGCAGCTTGAGCGCGACCTCGCGGTCCAGGCGCGGGTCGTGCGCCAGCCACACCGTGGCCTGCGCGCCGCGGCCCAGTTCACGCTGCAGCACAAAGCGGCCGAGCCGGCGGACGTCTACCGCGGCCTTGTTCAACGCGTGGCCCCGCTGTCGCGACCGGCGCGCTCGTTCAGCTCGTCGAGCGGCGCATGTTGGGTCTGCGCGATGGCGTCTGGCGCCTTGCCCTGCAGCGCGGCCTGCAGGTCGCGCAGCGTGATGTCGAGCACGCGGCCATAGCGCTGCACCACGCGCTGCAGCGCAGGCGCCACACGTTGTGGCGCCAGGCCCAGGGCGTCGATGGTCTCGTTGGCGCAGCTGGCCACCGTGCGCAGCATGTCGTCGTCGCCCTCGACTGCGCGCACCGGCACCGTGGTCGGCTGGCGGCGGATCATCGTCAGCACGCCATCGTCGAGCCCCCAGTAGCGGGCCACCGCGGCGCCCAGCGACTCGATGTCAACACCCAGCACGGCGTAGGCCGCGCCTTCCTCGGTCATGCCGGGCTCTTCGCCCTCGCCTTCACGCACCGCAGTGGCCGGCTGCGTGAGGCGGCGGATCTGCTGCGCCTCGTCGGCAAAGTGGTACTGCACGACGAGGCGGCCCAGGCTCTGCATCAGCGTCAGGAGATAGACGACCTCGCCATCGTAGCCGGCCGGGCGCAAGGCCAGGGCCAGGCGGCCGGCTCGTTTGACGCGGTCGATCAGGCCTTCAAGCTCGTGGGCACCGGCGTCGTTCAGCGGCCCCGGCCAGCTGCGCAGGGCCAGCGCCGACCGCCGCACGCCATCCAGCCCGAGCATGGCGATGGCGCGACGCACCGTCAGCACCGGGCCGCTGCCGGCGACCTGGGCGCCACGCACCTGCGCCGAGTTGACCAGCCGCAGCATCTCGAAGGACAGCGCCAGGTCTTCCAGCACCACCTCGGCCAGCTCGTTGGTGCGCTGGCTTTCCATCATGGCCAGGCGCGCGGCGCGCGCGGCGGCGCCGGGGGACGACGGCAGCACGCCGACGGTACGCAATCTGTCGGCCAGCAGCGCCAGGGCGCCACCGCTGGCGTCGCTCTCGGCCTGCAGCCAGCCTTCGAGGGCTCGCGCCAGTGTGCGCGCGTTGCGATAGCGCTGCCGCTCCTGGCGCTCGGTGGCGCGGTTGATGATGGCCCGCAGCGGCTCGGCGACCGGACTGGCCGTCGTCCACGGCAGCCGCACGATCTCGCGGCCCAAGGGGGGCAGACGCTGGATGACGCGGCCGACATCGCGCTCCTCCAGCGCGCCGTGGCCTGTGATCATCATGTGCATCAGCACGCCGGTGGCGAGCACGTCGCGCTCGGCGGCCTCGCGTTGCGCGCGCATGGCGCCGGACTCGATGCTGCCGGCGCCAACGCTGGCCGCGTCGCGCGACGCCTGCTCGGCCGCCACCGAAAGCCCCGCCAAGCGCACCTGGCCGCCCTCATCCATCAGCACCATGTAGGGTTGCAGGTCGTGGTGCGCGGCGCCGCCTTCGTGCGCGAAGGCCAGGCCCTGCAGCAGTTGCTGGCCCACCGCCGCCGCTTCGGCGCCTGGCAGGCCCAGCTTGGGCAGCGTGTCGGCCAGCGTGGCGTTGTCTCGCGGGTCGTAGGCCATGAAAGGCCAGCCGTCCTGCACACCGAGCTCGATGACGGCCGCCAGGTGCGGGTGGTTCAGGCGCGACGCCTGGCGCGCAGCCTGTTGCCAGCGCTCGAGTGACGGCGCGTCTGGCGGCTGCACGCGCGGCAGCACCAGCATCAGGTCCTGGCCCGATCGCGGGTCGGACACCAGCCAGGCCATCGTGCGTTCGCTCTTGCCGAGCAGGCGCACCAACTGTCGGTGGCCGAACCAGCGCACGGGCCCCGCTTTGGCGGGCATGGCGGGGTCTGTACTCGGAGCGGACATGGTCAGTGATTGCACCCGAAGTGGCCCGCCCCGATGCGCTGAACAGGGGGCGAAAGCGTGCCAGTTCCCGCCGCGCGCCGACCCCGATGGGTCAGCTATCAACAGAATTGCGCTATCGCCGCCATTGCCGCAAAGCGGAGTGCCGCGGGACTGTCGCCGCAGGGCCTTGTGTCAGAATCTGAGGGCGTTATGAAATGGCCGTGTCTCTTGGCACGCGGAGAAATTCAATGAGCAGCGAACTGATCAAGCACGTCACCGACGACTCCTTCGGCACCGACGTTTTGCAGGCCAGCAAGCCCGTGCTGGTGGACTATTGGGCCGAGTGGTGCGGCCCCTGCAAGATGATCGCGCCGATCCTCGACGAGGTCTCGAAAGACTACGACGGCCGGCTGCAGGTGGCCAAGATGAACGTCGACGAGAACCGTGCCGTGCCGCAAGAGTTCGGCATTCGGGGCATCCCGACGCTGATGTTGTTCAAGGATGGCAAGCTGGCGGCTACCAAGGTCGGCGCGCTGTCCAAGGCGCAACTCACAGCCTTCATCGACGGTCATCTATAATCTGCGTCAACGCGGGTTGCCAAGTGCAACCTGCGTCTGACCCGCCATCACGCACCGCCCCGCCGGCCCCCGCCGGCGCCTCACAGGCCAGGCGCGTGAAACCGGCGCCAATCCACCTGCGTCCTGCCGCCCGGCCCGTGTCAACCTGACACGCGAGCCGCACCGCATCTGTCCGAGGGTGCCTCATGCATCTGTCCGAACTCAAGGCCCAGCCCATCGCCGAACTCATCACGATGGGCGAAGCGCTGGAGATCGAAAACGTCGCCCGCCTGCGCAAGCAAGAGCTGATGTTCGCGATCATGAAGAAGCGCGCCAAGGCCGGCGAGCAGGTCTTCGGCGACGGTGTGCTCGAGGTGCTGCCCGACGGCTTCGGCTTCCTGCGCAGCATCGAGGCCAGCTACATGGCTTCTACCGACGACATCTACCTGTCGCCAAGCCAGGTGCGCCGCTTCAACCTGCACACCGGCGACATGGTCGAGGGCGAGGTGCGCGTGCCCAAGGATGGCGAACGCTACTTTGCGCTGGTCAAGGTCGACCGCGTGAACGGCCTCACGCCCGAGGAGAGCAAGCACAAGATCATGTTCGAGAACCTGACGCCGCTGTTCCCGACGCAGCAGTTCAAGCTCGAGCGTGACATCAAGGCCGACGAGAACATCACCGG
This sequence comes from Rubrivivax sp., assembly GCA_031427055.1. Taxonomy (GTDB): domain Bacteria; phylum Pseudomonadota; class Gammaproteobacteria; order Burkholderiales; family Burkholderiaceae_C; genus Rubrivivax. Next base: position 19,177 of record JANPMR010000376.1, on the reverse strand, counting down.
CCGCATCATCGATTTGGTAGCGCCCATCGGCAAGGGCCAGCGCGCGCTGCTGGTGGCGCAGCCCAAGACCGGCAAGACGGTGATGATGCAGCACATCGCCCACGCCCTGGTGGCCAACCACCCCGAGATCCACCTCATCGTGCTGCTGGTCGACGAGCGGCCCGAGGAAGTGACCGAGATGCTGCGCACCGTGCGCGGCGAGGTCATCAGCAGCACCTTCGACGAGCCCGCGGCGCGCCACGTGCAGGTGGCCGAGATGGTGATCGAGCGCGCCAAGCGCCTGGTCGAACTCAAGAAAGACGTGGTGATCCTGCTCGACAGCATCACCCGCCTGGCGCGCGCCTACAACAACGTATTGCCCAGCTCGGGCAAGGTGCTCACCGGCGGCGTCGACGCCAACGCGCTGCAGCGGCCCAAGCGTTTCTTCGGCGCCGCGCGCAACACCGAAGAAGGCGGCACGTTGACCATCATCGGCACCGCGCTGATCGACACCGGCTCGAAGATGGACGAGGTGATCTACGAAGAGTTCAAAGGCACCGGCAACTGCGAGATCCACCTTGATCGCCGCATGGCCGAGAAGCGTGTCTACCCTTCGATCCTGCTCAACAAGAGCGGCACGCGGCGCGAGGAGCTGCTGCTCAAGCCTGAGATCCTGCAGAAGAGCTGGATCCTGCGCAAACTGCTCTACCCGATGGACGAGATCGAGTCGATGGAGTTCATCCTCGAGAAAATGAAGGCCAGCAAGAACAACCACGACTTCTTCGACATGATGCGGCGCGGCGGTTAGACCCCACCGCGTTGTAGAATTCCAGGTTTTCCGCCAACCAGGAAAGTGCGCCGGCCCGGCAAGACGACATGGTGTCGTGACTTGGGCCACGTGGCTTCCAACGCAACAGCAGAGGCTCCAGATGAAAGACGGCATTCACCCCAGTTACCGCGAGGTCTGTTTCCAGGACCTGTCCAACGGTTTCAAGTTCGTGACGCGCTCCTGCGCGCCGACCAAGGAAAGCATCAAGCTCGAAGACGGGCGCGAACTGCCCTTGATCAAGCTCGAAACCACCAGCGAGACGCATCCGTTCTACACCGGCACGCAGAAGAGCATCGACAACCTGGGTGGTCGCGTCGAGAAGTTCCGCAACAAGTTTGCCCGCGTCGGTCTCAAGAAGACACCGGCCGCTCCGGCACCGGCCGAAGACGGGACCCCGGCCTGACGCCGTGATCCATCGGCAACTTGCGACAAAGGCAGCCTCGGCTGCCTTTTTTGCTTGTGCCGTCACGTGGCTGCGCGATGCGGGCGTCATGGCCGCCCCGCACATCGTCAACCCATGAGCAGTCCCAAGCCCGCCCTGGTCACCCAGCGCAGTGCACGCCGGCTGCCGCGCGTGCCGCTGCTGCTGCTGTGCGCGGCCTACCTGATGCCTGGCCTCTTCGGGAGAGATCCCTGGCGCAATGCCGACATGGCTGCGTTTGGGCAGATGGTGGCCATCGCCGAGGGCCGGACATCCTGGCTGGCGCCCACGCTGGGCGGCGTGCCGGCCGACAGCGCCTTGCTGCCGCACTGGCTGGGCGCGGCCTTCATCGCAGCGGGCTCCGGTTGGCTCGAGCCCGCGCTGGCAGCCCGCGTGCCCTTCGTGTTGCTGCTGGCGCTGACGCTGGCGTTGGTCTGGTACACCACCTTCCATCTGGCCCGCACCGAGGCGGCGCAGCCCGTACCTTTCGCCTTCGGTGGGGAGGCGCAACCGGTTGACTACGCTCGCGCCATCGCCGATGGTGCGGTGCTGGCACTGATGGCCACGCTGGGACTGCTGCAGCTGGGCCACGAGACGACTCCAGAGCTCGCGCAACTCTCGGCCATCAGCCTGTTCTTGTACGCGTTGGCCACTGCGCCTTACTACCGCTGGCGCCCACGCATGGCGGCGGTGATGGCGCTGGTATTGCTGGCCGGCAGCGGTGCGCCGGCCATGGCTGTGGCCAGTGGCCTGGCCGGTGTCGTGGTCTGTCTTGGCTCGCGCTACCCGCAGGTGCGCACGCTTGCCGCCTGGGTTGTCATCGCAACGCTGGCGGCCGCAGCCATGGCCTGGGCCTTGGGCAACTGGCGCTGGCGCATGGCGGCGTGGTCCGGTGGCGACGCGGCGGCCATTGCGCGGCAGTGGCTGTGGTTTCTGTGGCCGGTCTGGCCGCTGGCGTTGTGGACGCTGTGGCGCTGGCGTCAGCACCTGTCCTTTCGCCACCTCTCGGTTCCCCTGGTGGCCGTGGTCGTGGGCTTGGCGGGTAACTTGGCGATGGCCGGCTCGGACCGTGCGCTGATGCTGTCGCTGCCTGGCTGGGCGGTGCTGGCAGCCTTTGCGCTGCCCACGCTCAAGCGCAGTGCCAGCGCGGGAATCGACTGGTTCTCGATGTGCTTCTTCAGCCTCAGCGCAATCACGATCTGGGTTGTCTATGCTTCGCTGCAAGTGGGCGTTCCGGCACAGCCGGCGATCAACGTGTCACGGCTTGCTCCGGGCTACGAGTCACAGTTCTCCGTGGTGGCACTTCTACTGGCGGCGGCCGGGACCGGGACTTGGCTGTGGCTCGTGCGCTGGCGCACCGGCCGTCACCGCGAGGCGCTGTGGAAGAGCCTGGTCCTGCCCGCGGGAGGCGTGGCGCTGTGCTGGCTGCTGCTGATGACCCTTTGGCTGCCGCTGCTTGACTACGCCCGCAGCCCCAGGCCCTATGTGGCGCGCCTGGCCGCTCACATCGCAGCCACTGACTGCATAGCGGCACCGGGCCTGCCCATGGCCACCGTCGCGGCGCTCGAGCACTTCGGCCGCTGGCGCGTGGAGGCCGCCCTGGACGCCGCCAGTCGCGAGTGCGGTGTGCTGCTGCAGGTGAGTCGGACCGGACCACCCGCGCCGCCGCCAGGGTGGCAGTTGGTGGCCCGGGTCAGGCGCTCGACCGACCGCAACGAGCAGACCTGGGTCTATCGGCGCGCTGCCGCGCCCTAGTTGGCCGACGCCGCAGCGCGCTCAACCGGTGTCTCGGCGCGAAACTCCGCCCGGCCTTCGCCTACAGGCCCTGCCGCGGCGCGCCGCCGCACACGCAGCGCCGGAAAGATGAGCCTGAAGATCGAACCCTGGCCCGGTTCGCTAACGATATGGACTTCGCCACCGTGCCGCTGCATCACGTGCTTGACGATCGACAGCCCCAGACCGGTGCCGCCGGTGTCGCGTGATCGGCTGCCGTCGACCCGGTAAAAGCGCTCGGTGAGGCGCGGCACGTGCTCGCGCGCAATGCCGATGCCGCTGTCGGCAACCTCGATTTCGGCGCCGCCGTCGTCGCGCCAACGCCACTGCAGCGTGATGCGGCCAGCTTGCGGTGTGTAGCGCACGGCATTGTTCAAGAGGTTGCCCAAGGCGCTAAGAAGTTCGCCCTCGACGCCGGCGATCTCGGCGTCCTCACCGCCCTGGCTCTCGAGAGCATGCCGGCCCGCCGACAGTGCCACGGCGTCGGACAAGGCGCGTTGCATGACGGCGGATGCGGCCAGCCAGCGGTCGGCCCCGGGACGCGGGCTGCCCTCAAGTTGCGCCAGAGTGAGCAAGTCGCTGACCAGCGACTGCATGCGATCCGTCTGCTGCTGCATCAACAGCAGCACACGCTGGCGCTCGACGTCGGTCAACGGCAAGTTGGCCAGCGTCTCCAGGAAGCCGGACACCACCGTGAGCGGCGTGCGGATTTCGTGCGAGACGTTGGCCACGAAATCGCGCCGCATCGCGTCGGCCCGCTCGCGCTCGGTGATGTCCTGAGACAGCACGAGCTTCATGCCGTCGGCATAGGGCCGCACCAGCACCGACAAGGTCGAGCGCCCCGTGGGGCTGCCAAAGATCACAGCCTCATCGAAGCGCGCCGCCTGCAGGTAAGCCACGAAGGCCGGCGCGCGAACGAGATTCGTGACTCTTTGCCTGCGATCGCGCGAGGGATCCAGGCCGAAGTGCTCTGCGGCCACCGAGTTGCACCACTCGATGGCGTCAACGGCGTCCAGCAGCATCACGCCGTTGGGCGAGGCCTCGATGGCCGCCAGGAACTGCGCCAGGCGAAGGCGCTCCTGCTCGATAGTCTGGTCCCGTGATCGCATGGCGCGCTCGACGCGGTAGGCCAGCTCACCCCAGAAGCCGGTGTCGCGTGGCGCGACGCCGGCCTGCGGGCCGCGCAGCCACTCCATGAGCCGCTGTCCGCGGCGGGCATCAAAGAGAACGGCAAAGAAGACGCCTAGCGAGCCGCCAAGCCCCATGCTGAACATGGACAGCCTGCCCGAGCCACCGAGCAAACCACCGCCGACCACACCGACGCCCACGATCAGCAGCGCCATCAAAGAGCGCGCGAGCAGCCAGCTCATGGCGGTGTCAAGCTCAAACGGAGTAGCTGCCGATTTGTTGCGTCAGGCGATATCCCGCACCACGCACCGTCTCGATCAGCGTCGAGCACTCGACGGGAGACAAGGCCTCGCGAAGCCGCTTCACGTGCACATCGACCGTGCGTTCCTCGATGAATACATGGTCTCCCCACACCCGATCAAGCAGCTGCGCACGGCTGTGCACACGCTCGGGGTGCGTCATGAAGAAGTGAAGCAGGCGAAACTCGGTCGGGCCGACCTTGACTTCGCGCAGCTCGCCGTCCATGCGCCTGGAGACACGGCGGGTTGCGGGGTCCAGCCGCAGCCCCAGCACTTCAACCGCGGTGTCAAGCGCCTCTGGCGCTTTGCGTCGCAGCACGGCGCGAATGCGCGCCATCAGCTCTTTGGTGCTGAACGGCTTGGTCAGATAGTCGTCGGCGCCAGCGTCCAGGCCGGTGATCTTGTCGGACTCTTCGGCGCGGGCGGTGAGCATGATGAGCGGCAGATCGCGTGTGCGCGCATCGGCACGCCAGCGCTTGGCGAGCTGCACGCCCGACTGCCCGGGCAGCATCCAGTCCAGCAGCACCAGATCGGGCAGCACACGATCCACCGCCTGCTGCGCGGCATCCGCATCGGCGGCGATGGTGACCTCGAAACCGGCGTGGCGCAGGTTGATCGCAATCAACTCTGCGATCGCGGTCTCGTCTTCGACAACCAGCACGAAACTCATGTCCTGGGCTCCGGTGATCAGCGGACGACGTTTTCGACGTCGGCCATCGAGGTGTGACGGACGTCGGTGCCCTTGACGACGTAGATGATGGCCTCGGCCAGGTTCTTGGCGTGGTCGCCAACGCGTTCGATGGCCTTGGCCACGAAGACCAGGTCGATACTCGACGAGATGGTGCGCGGATCTTCCATCATGTAGGTGATGAGCTTGCGCAGCAGGCCTTCGAACTCCTGGTCGATCTGGTCATCCTGCTTGAGCACCTCGAGCGCGCGCGCCGTGTCAAGCCGCGCAAAGGCGTCGAGCGCCTTGCGCAGTTGCGCCACGGCCAGATCAGCACCGAAGCTGAGATCGCCCACGGGCAGGCGCAGGCGCGACGACACACCTGTGTTGATGAGCCGCTGCACCGTGCGCGCGATGCGCGCTGCCTCGTCGCCCACACGCTCGAGGTTGGCGATCGACTTGCTCACCGCAATCAGCAGCCGCAGGTCGCGCGCCGTGGGTTGGCGCCTTGCGATGATGGCCGACAGATCGCGGTCGATCTCGACTTCCATCTGGTTGACGCGTTCCTCCTGGATCAGCACCTGGCTGGCGGTCTCGCCGCTGAACTGCGTGAGCGCATAGACGGCCTGCGCCACTTGCGATTCGACCAGGCCGCCCATTTCGAGCACCCGGTTGGAGATGCCGCTGAGCTCGGAGTCGAATTGGGTCGAGAGGTGCTTGTCTGACATGGTCAATGCTCCTTGGCGCTTCAGCCGAAGCGCCCGGTGATGTAGTCCTCGGTGTCCTTCTTCTTGGGCTTCATGAAGAGCTCACCGGTGGGGCCGAATTCGACCAGATCGCCCAGGTACATGTAGGCCGTGTAGTCGCTGCAGCGCGCGGCTTGCTGCATGTTGTGGGTGACGATCAAGACCGTGTAGTCGGCCTTGAGTTCGTGAATCAACTCCTCGATCTTGCCGGTGGAGATCGGGTCCAGCGCCGAGCACGGCTCATCCAGCAGCAGCACTTCGGGCTTGATGGCGATGCCACGCGCGATGCAAAGGCGCTGCTGCTGCCCGCCGGACAGGCTGGAGCCACTCTGATTGAGCTTGTCCTTGGCCTCGTTCCAAAGCGCGGCCTTTTTCAGGGCCCACTCGACACGCTCGTCCATCTCGACGCGCGGCAGCGTCTCGAACAAGCGCACGCCGAAGGCGATGTTGTCGTAGATGGACATCGGGAACGGTGTCGGCTTCTGGAACACCATGCCGATCTTGGCGCGGATCAGCGTCACATCCATCTTGCTGGTCAGGATGTTTTCGCCGTCGATGCTGATGCTGCCCTCGGCACGCTGCTCGGGGTAGAGCTCGAACATGCGATTGAAGGTACGCAGCAGCGTGCTCTTGCCGCAGCCGGATGGCCCGATGAAGGCCGTGACCTTGCGCTCGGGGATGTCCAGATTGATGTGCTTCAGCGCGTGGAAGCTGCCGTAATAGAAGTTCAGGTCGCGCACGGCGAGCTTGATTTTCTCGCCGGCGATCGTGTCGACTCGGGTGTCCATGGGGTGAAGTCTCTCGCTAGTGCTTGTTGCGGAACAGCACGCGCGCCAGGATGTTGAGCGCGAGCACACCGACGGTGATGAGGAACACGCCGGCCCAGGCCAGCTTCTGCCAGTTCTCGTAGGGGCTCAACGCGAACTTGAAGATCGTCACCGGCAGGCTCGCCATGGGTTCGCCGAGATTCGCAGTGAAGAACTGGTTGGACAGCGCCGTGAAGAGCAGCGGCGCGGTCTCGCCGGCGATGCGCGCCAGTGCCAGCAGGATGCCTGTGACGACGCCCGCGCGAGCCGCCTTGAGCGTCACCGAAGAAATCACCTTCCACTTGGGCGTGCCCAGCGCGTAAGCCGCCTCGCGCAGCGCGTTGGGGATCAGGCTGAGCATGTTCTCGGTCGTGCGCACGACGACCGGGATCACGATCAGGGCCAGCGCCAGCACACCGGCATAGCCAGAGAAGGTCTTGGCCTGCGCCACCACGACGGCGTAGATGAAGAGGCCGACGACGATCGAGGGCGCCGAAAGCAGGATGTCGTTGATGAATCCTGTCACCGCGCCCAGCCATCCGCGCTTGCCGTACTCGGCCAGGTAGACCCCCGCCATGACACCGATCGGCGTGCCCAGCGCAGTGGCCAGCGACACCATGATCAAGGAGCCGACGATGGCATTGGCAAGGCCACCGGTCTCGGCCAGCGGCGGCGGCGTGGATTCGGTAAACACCGACAGCGCGAGACCGCCAACGCCCAGGTATACGGTCTCGAACAGGATCCAGATCAGCCAGAAGAGACCAAATGCCATGGCGGCCAACGCGAGCGTCAGCGCCACGATGTTGACCAGTTTGCGCCGGTGATGCTGCCGCATGCGGCTGGCGTCGAGCGTGGCAAAGGCGCTCATGTGCGACCCCCTTCGTTGCGGCGCAGCCGTGACAGCAGGAACTTCGACATCGAAAGCACGACGAAGGTGATGAAGAACAGGATCAACCCCAGGTAGATCAGCGCCGCCTGGTGCAGGCCTTCGCCGGCCTCGGCAAATTCGTTGGCCAGCGCCGACGTGATGCTGTTGGCGGCCTGAAAGAGCGACAGCGAGTCGAGCTGGTTGAAGTTACCGATCACGAAGGTGACCGCCATCGTCTCGCCCAGTGCGCGGCCCAGGCCAAGCATGATGGCGCCGACGACGCCGGTCTTGGTGTACGGCAGCACGACCTTGGAGACCACCTCCCATGTCGTCGTCGAGCCCAGCCCATAGGCCGACTCTTTGAGCATTGCCGGCGTGGTCTCGAAGACATCGCGCATCACCGAAGCGATGAACGGGATGATCATGATCGCCAGGATGATGCCGGCCGACAGGATGCCGATGCCGACCGGCGGGCCCGAGACCAGCGCGCCCAGCAGGGGCACACCGTTGAAAGCCGCCTGCAGCGGCTGCTGCACATAGGTGGCAAGCAGCGGGCCGAAGACCAGCAGGCCCCACATGCCGTAGACGATGGACGGCACCGCCGCGAGCAACTCGATGGCAACACCCAGCGGCCGCTTCAGCCAGCCAGGCGACAGTTCGGTGAGAAAGAGCGCGATACCGAAGCTCACCGGCACCGCGATCAGCAAGGCGATGAACGAGGTCATCAGCGTGCCGTAGATCATCACCAGGCCGCCGAACTTGAGCTTCACCGGATCCCAGTCGGTCGACACCAGGAAGCCAAGCCCGAATTCGCGAATAGCCGGCAAGGCACCATAGACCAACGAAAGAATGATGCCTGCCAACAGCAGCAAGGTAACCCAAGCAGCCGCATGAGCCAGCAGCGAGAAGGCAGCGTCGGCCCAAGGCCACACCCGGCGGCGCGAGGGCGGATCGCCCAGCGGAGAGGTGCGCTCCATCTTGTTCTTCTCGTCGTAGGGACTGGCGGGGAGTGTAGCGGCCACGCGGCCTCCGCTCGTTAGGTGCTGATCGTCGCGGCGGCAGCCGACGGCGCTTGCAGCGCCGTGGTGCTCGTGGGCCCGCTACTGGCGATCACCGGGGGTGATCGCCAACCTGCTATCACTTGAAAGCAATGGCCTTGCCAGCGCTGTCCTTGACGTTGTCGGTCCAGAGCTTGCGCACAAGATCCTTCACGTTTGCAGGCAGCGGCACGTACTCGAGTTCATCGGTCATCTTGTCGCCGTTGACGTAGGCCCAGTCGAAGAACTTCATCGCATTGGCGGCGTTGGCCGGCTTGTCCTGGATCTTGTACATCAGGATGAAAGTGGTGCTGGTGATCGGCCACGCATCCTTGCCCGGCTTGTCCAGCAGGTCCTGCGAGAAGCTCTTCGACCAATCGACACCGGCGGCAGCGGCTTTGAATGTCACATCGTCGGGGCCGACATACACACCGGCCTGGTTGCGCATCAGCACGTGCGACATCTTGTTCTGCTTGGCATAGGCGTACTCAACGTAGCCGATCGAGTTGGGCAGGCGCTGTACGAAGGCCGACACGCCTTCGTTGCCCTTGCCACCGGCGCCCACAGGCCAGTTCACGGCCGTGCCCTCGCCCACCTTGGACTTCCACTCGGGGTTGACCTTGGAGAGGTAGGCGGTGAACTGGAAGGTCGTGCCCGAGCCATCGGCACGGCGAACGGGCGCGATCGCCGCGTCTGGCAACGCGACCCCCGGATTGAGAGCGACGATGGCGGGGTCATTCCACTTCACGAGCTTGCCCAGGAAGATGTCGCCCAGCACCGCGCCCGTGAGCTTGAGTTGCCCCGGAACGATGCCCTTGACATTGACGACCGGCACGATGCCACCAATAACGGTCGGGAACTGGATCATGCCGTCCTTGGCCAGGTCAGCGTCGCTCAAGGGCGCATCGCTGGCGCCGAAATCGACCGTCTTGCCCTTGATCTGCCGGATGCCCGCGCCGGAGCCGACCGACTGGTAGTTGATACGCGCGCCGGTCGCCTTGTTGTAGGCGTCGGCCCACTTGGCGTAGACCGGTGCGGGAAAGGATGCGCCGGCTCCAGTGACGTCCTGGGCAAAGGCACTGACGGAACCAAAGGCGAGAGCGGCGGTCAACGCCGCGGCGCGAATCATGGTCATGGCGGTTTCGAGGCAGAAGTTGTTGATGGCGCCAATGTAATCACTTGAAATGACATTCGCATGACACTCATGACAGGACGGATACAGCGCAAATCCCGTCATGAACCCGTCATTGAAATGTCACGAACTCGCTCTAGCCTCCGTCGCCAACAAGCAATCGCAACTCTCGGAGCCCCAAGTCATGATCATGAGCCGCAATCGTCTCGCCCTGACCACAACCCTGCTGATCGGCATGCTGGCTGGCTGTGCCAGTCTGCCCGCCCCGACGCCCATAGCGGGCACGGTTGCCGGTACACCGCAGCTCGCCACGCTCAACAAGCTCATCGCGTCGGCTGGCCTGACCGAAACGCTGGACGGGCCAGGTCCTTTCACCTTGTTTGCGCCCAGTGACGATGCGTTCAAGGCCTTGCCGGCCAAGACACTCGCCGAGCTGGCGACCGACAAGGTGGCGCTGAAGTCGGTGTTGACGTACCACGTGCTGCCCGGCAAGCTCAGCTCAGCCGAAGTGAAGAACGGCAACCTCAAGTCGGTGCAAGGCGCGAACCTGGCGCTGTCAAAGGCCGGCACGTTTGTGACGGTGGAAGACGCCGTGGTGCAGCAGCCCGACGTGGCGGCCACCAATGGCGTGATTCACATCATCGACAAGGTGCTGCTGCCGCCCAAGCGCTGAGCCGCACGCGCTGCTGTCAACCGGCGGCTGCAGCGCTTGCCATGCGCTCGGCGCATTGACGGCCCAGCGCGCCATCTCGCGCTTCGACCATGACGCGCAGCACGGGCTCTGTCCCCGAGGCACGGATGAGCACGCGGCCGGCGTCGCCGAGCTCACGCTCGCTGCGATGCTGGGCGTCCGCAAGCGCCGCGTTGGACTTCCAGTCGCTGCCTTCGCGAAGTCGCACGTTGATCATGGTTTGCGGGTACAGCGTCACGCCTTCGAGCAGTGCATCCAGTGTTTGCCCGCTGCGCCGCACGGCCTGCAGGATCTGCAGCGCGCTCACGATGCCGTCGCCCGTGGTGTGGCGATCCAGCGCGAGCAGGTGGCCCGAACTCTCGCCGCCCAGTTGCCAGCCGCGGGCCGACAGTTCTTCGAGCACGTAACGGTCGCCCACCTTGGCGCGCACCAGGGGCACGCCGACGCGCGCCAACGCCAGTTCGATGGCCATGTTGGTCATCAAGGTGCCCACCACGCCGGGCACCGGCCACTGTTGCGACAGGCGGTCGGTGGCCATCACGTAGAGCAGCTCATCGCCGTTGTACAGGCGGCCCTGCGCGTCGACAATCTGCAGGCGGTCGGCGTCGCCGTCCAGCGCGATGCCGTAGTCGGCTTGATGCTCTGCGACGGCCTTGACCAGGGCCTGCGGCGCGGTGGCACCGACGCCTTGGTTGATGTTCAGACCGTCGGGGCTGCAACCGATAGTGACGATGGCCGCGCCGAGCTCGTGAAAGACATCCGGCGCCACGTGATAAGCCGCGCCGTGCGCTGCGTCGATGACGATCTTCATGCCACGCAGCGACAAGGTGTGCGGCACCGTGCTCTTGCAAAACTCGATGTAGCGGCCGCGGGCGTCTTCCAGGCGCCGGGCCTTGCCCAGGCCGGCGGAGTCAACCCACTGCGGCGACTGCTCGAGTGCCGACTCGACGTCGATCTCCCACTCGTCGGGCAGCTTCTCGCCGCGCGACGAGAAAAACTTGACGCCGTTGTCGGCAAACGGGTTGTGCGAGGCGCTGATGACGACACCCAGGTCGAGCCGCAGCGCGCGCGTGAGGTAGGCCACGCCGGGCGTCGGCAGCGGCCCGCTGAGCAGCACGTCGACGCCGGCCGACGCGAAGCCAGCTTCGAGCGACGACTCGAGCATGTAGCCGGAGATTCGCGTGTCTTTGCCGATCAGCGCCGTTGGGCGCGCCGATGTGCGGCGCAGCACCCGGCCCACCGCGTGGCCCAGCCGAAGCATGAAGTCCGGTGTGATCGGCGGCTGGCCCACCGTGCCGCGGATGCCGTCGGTTCCAAAGTACTGTCTGCTCATGTCTGCCCTGCTCCCTTTGCCTGATTCTGGTGTTTGACGCCAAGCCCTCGACCCGGTACGGGGCGACGAACCGAGAACTTGTGCGCGGTCATTTACCCTCGAGCCTGCCACTTGCGGCGGCGCGCCAGACATGCAGCGCATCGACCGTTTCCCGCACATCGTGTACACGCACGATCGACGCGCCACGCTGCACAGCGGCCAACGCGGCGGCCACGCTGGCCACCATCCGGTCGCCCACCGCCGCGCCCGTGATGCGCCCGAGCGTGCCCTTGCGCGACCAGCCCACCAGCAGCGGCCGGCCAATGCCCAGCAACTCCTGCTGACGAGACAACAGTTGCAGGTTGTGCGTGGCGTTCTTGGCAAAGCCAATCCCCGGGTCGAGTACGACGCGCTCGGGCGCCACGCCAGCCGCCGTCAGGTCGGCCAGCCGCCGCGTCAGGAACTCGCACACGTCGGCCACCACATCGCCGTAGTCGGCCTCGGCAGCCATGCCATCGGGCTCACCCTTCATGTGCATCAGGCACACGCCGGCCCGCGGATGGCCCGCAACGGCGTCGAGCGCGCCCGGCCGGCGCAGCGCCCGTACATCGTTGACGATGTCGGCCCCAAGGCCCAGGGCCTCGGCCATCAGCAAGGGCGAACTGGTGTCCACCGAGACCGGTATGCCCAGCGTCAGCGCCGCCCGCAGCACCGGCAGCACGCGGGCGCGCTCGGCCTGCGCCAGCACCGGGGCCGCGCCGGGGCGGGTGGACTCGCCGCCGATGTCGAGAATGTCGGCGCCTTCACGTACCAGCCGTTCGCAGTGTGCAATCGCCGCCGCGGCATTGCGGTGCAGCCCACCGTCGGCGAAGGAGTCCGGTGTGACATTGACAATGCCCATCACGCGCGAGCGGGATAGGTCGATGTCGAAGCGCGTGGTCTGCCAGATCATGTGGGCGTGAAAGGCAAAGCGGGGCCGCAGCCCCGCTTGCCGATGCCAGAACTTCGCTCAGGCGGCCGCGGGGGCGCTGTCGGTGCCCACGGGCGCGGACGGGCCGCTGGGCTTGTTCGTGGACGGCGTCCAGTCCTTGGGCGCGCGCGGCGGACGGCCGTTCATGATGTCCTCGATCTGGTCGGCGTCGATGGTCTCCCACTCGAGCAGCGCCTTGGCCATGGCGTGCATCTTGTCGTGGTTGCCTTCGATGTGCTTGCGCGCAATCGTGTACTGCTCGTCGATGATGCGGCGGATCACCGAGTCGACCTTGCGCATCGTTTCCTCGGACATCGTGGTCGTCTTGGTGACCGAGCGGCCCAGGAAGACTTCGCCCTCGTTCTCGGCATAGACCATGGGGCCGAGTTCGTCGGTCATGCCGTAGCGAGTGACCATGTCGCGGGCAATGGCCGTGGCGCGCTCGAAGTCGTTGCTGGCGCCAGTGGTCATCTGGTTCATGAACACCTCTTCGGCGATGCGGCCGCCAAAAAGCACGCTGATGGTCGAGAGCATGCGCTCCTTGTCCATGCTGTAGCGGTCGCCCTCGGGCAGTTGCATCGTCACACCGAGCGCACGCCCGCGGGGAATCACGGTGACCTTGTGCACCGGGTCGGTCTTGGGCATCAGGCGCGCCACCAGAGCGTGGCCTGACTCGTGGTACGCCGTGTTGCGGCGCTCTTCCTCGGGCATCACCATGCTCCTGCGCTCGGGGCCCATCATGATCTTGTCCTTGGCCTTCTCGAAGTCGACCATCTCCACCACGCGGCCGTTGCGGCGCGCGGCAAAGAGGGCCGACTCGTTGACCAGGTTGGCCAGATCGGCGCCGCTAAAGCCGGGTGTACCCCGCGCCAGGATGTCGGCACGGATGTCCTGCCCCAGGGGCACCTTGCGCATATGGACGTTGAGGATCTGCTCGCGGCCGCGCACGTCGGGCAGCGTGACGTAGACCTGGCGGTCGAAACGGCCCGGGCGCAGCAGCGCCGGGTCGAGGATGTCGGGCCGGTTGGTGGCCGCCATCACGATGACGCCGACATTGGTTTCGAAGCCGTCCATCTCGACCAGCATCTGGTTGAGCGTCTGCTCGCGCTCGTCGTTGCCGCCGCCCAGGCCGGCACCGCGGTGGCGGCCGACGGCGTCGATTTCGTCGATGAAGATGATGCAGGGCGAGCTCTTCTTGGCCTGCTCGAACATGTCGCGCACACGGGCCGCGCCGACGCCAACGAACATCTCGACGAAGTCGGAGCCGCTGATGCTGAAGAACGGCACCTTGGCCTCGCCGGCAATGGCCTTGGCCAGCAGCGTCTTGCCGGTGCCCGGGGGGCCAACCAGCAGCACGCCGCGCGGGATGCGGCCGCCGAGCTTCTGGAACTTCTGCGGGTCTTTGAGGAAGTCGACGAGTTCCTTGACCTCTTCCTTGGCCTCGTCGCAACCGGCGACGTCGGCGAAGCTGGTGGTGTTGTTGGCCTCGTCGAGCATGCGCGCCTTGCTCTTGCCAAAGCTGAAGGCGCCGCCCTTGCCGCCGCCCTGCATCTGGCGCATGAAGTAGATCCAGACGCCGATCAGCAACAGCATCGGGCCCCAGCTGACGAGGATGCTCATCAGCAGGCTGGGCTCTTCACGCGGCTTGACATCGAACTTGACGCCGTTGGCGATGAGATCGCCCACCAGACCGCGGTCGAGGTAGGTCGCCGTGCTGCGCAGGCGCTTGTCGTCACTGGTGGTGGCGATGATCTCGGTGCCGCCGCCCGGGCTTTCCTGCAGCGTGACGGCCTTGATCCGCTTGCCACGGACCTCTTCAAGGAAATCGGAGTACCCGATCTGGCTTCCAGAGGTCGTGCCTCGATCAAATTGCTTGAAGACGGTGAACAGCACGAGGGCGATCACCAGCCAGACAGCAACTTTCGAGAACCATTGATTGTTCACCGGGGCCCCTTTTCCACTGCGACTTGACCTGGGCACAGGTCAGTCTGTTCTGTAACTTCATCTACCGGTTCAGCGGTACGTCGCACCGCGCACCGCCGCGCCGGATTCCAAGGCATATGGGGCCGATTCTATGGCAGTCAAGGGTTTGCACGCCCTTGTTGAAGCGGTTTCGGGGGGACGAGAACGCCCCGATACGCCATGCTGATCGAATCGGATAGCGCAGATTACCTGCTCTTGAGTCCCATGCCGACAAGAAAGGTCTCCGCCGACTTGTCGCGTGATGCCTTGGGCTTGATCGGCTTGACGACGCGAAACCGTTCCTTGAAGAGCGTGACGAGCTGGCCGTAGCCACTGCCGTGGAAGGTCTTGCACACCAGTGCGCCGTCGGGCTTGAGGTGTTGAGCGCAAAAGTCCACCGCCAGTTCGACCAGGTGCCCGATGCGGGCGGAGTCGGACGACTCGATGCCCGACAGGTTGGGCGCCATATCGGACAGCACCACGTCGGCCTGACGTCCCGCGAGCTGGTCGACCAGCAACTGCGCCACGGCGTCCTCGCGAAAGTCACCCTGGATGAAGACGACGCCTTCGATGGGCTCGAACTCCAGCAAGTCCAGCGCGATGATGGTGCCATCGAGCGCGCCGGACGCCGCGCCTGCCGGCGCAAACCGGCGGCGCAGGTACTGGCTCCAGGCGCCCGGCACGGCACCCAGGTCAACCACAACCTGGCCCGGGCGGATGAGACGCAGGGCCTCGTCGATCTCCTTGAGCTTGTAGGCGGCGCGGGCGCGATAGCCCTCTTTCGCCGCCAGCTTCACATAGGTGTCGTTGAGGTGGTCGTTGAGCCACGCCTTGTTGATCTTTTTGCTCTTGGACTTGATCTTCATGCGCGGTCGATAATACGGCCATGACCGCGATCCAGCTTTCCCCCGCCGAACGCAAGGAGCATCGCTCCGGCGCCCATCACCTCGACCCGGTTGTCATGATCGGTGGCGACGGGCTCACCCCCGCTGTGCAGAAAGAAGTCGATGCCGCCCTCAAGGCCCACGGGCTGATCAAGGTGCGTGTGTTCTCTGACGACCGTGCCGCCCGCGAGGCCATGCTGGCCACCTTGGCGGATGAACTCGGCGCCGCGCCCATCCAGCACATTGGCAAGCTGCTCGTGCTGTGGCGCCCGATGCCGCCCAAGGAGAAGGTCGAGCGCGAGGATCGGCAGCCGGGCCCTCGCATGGTCAAGCTGGTCAGCTTTTCCAAGAGCGGCAATCACCGCGCCACCATCAAGAAGGTCAAGGTCTTCGGCAACGAGCGGGTCGCCGCCGGTGGCGAGATCAAGCGCGCCAGGCGGCGTGTGACCAGCGTCAAGAAGAAGCAGACCGATTGACCGGCCGGCGCGGCTGGCGACGCAGTGCGTCCGGCCGCAGCATCAGGCGTAGCGCACGTCCACAATCTCCCAACGGCGCAGGCCGCCCGGGGCTTGCACCTCGGCCACGTCGCCGGCTTCCTTGCCGATCAGCGCACGCGCAATCGGGCTGCTGATCGAGATCAGGCCGAGCTTGAGATCGGCCTCGTCGTCGCCGACGATCTGGTAGGTGACCTTGCTGGCGCTGTCTTCGTCCTCGAGATCGACCGTGGCACCGAAGACGACCTTGCCGTCGGCGTCGAGCTCGGACGGGTCGATGACCTGGGCGGCCGCGAGCTTGGAGTCGATCTCCTTGATGCGCCCTTCGATGAACCCCTGCTTGTCCTTGGCGGCCTCGTACTCGGCGTTCTCGGACAGGTCGCCCTGCGCCCGGGCTTCGGAGATGGCCTGGATCACGGCGTGCCGTTCCACGTACTTGAGCCGATGCAATTCGGACTTCAACAATTCGGCGCCGCGCCGGGTGAGAGGGATGGTGACCATGGCAATGTGCTCAGTAAAAGTGAGTCCGCCGCAGGCAGCCTTTCAAGGCAACCGGCGGCGGACGACGTGGCAAGATTTTAGTGCAGTTCGGCGCGCAACAAGGCGTGCATTTCCTGCAGCGAGATGACGCTGATGCCAGCCTGGTGCTTCAGCGCCTCGGTCGCGGCCTCGGCGCCGGCCATCGTCGTGTAGTAGGTGATGCGATTGGCCAGCGCGGTGGTGCGGATGTAGCGCGAGTCGGCAATCGCCGTGCGCGTCTCGTCGACCGTGGTGTAGACGAGCTGGATCTCGCCGCCTTTGATCATGTCGGCGATGTGCGGGCGGCCGTCCTTGACCTTGTTGACCACCCGCACGGCGATGCCGGCGGCGGCGATGGCCGCCGCCGTACCCCGCGTGGCGACCACCTGGAAGCCGAGCTCGACAAGATCGCCCGCCACCTTGACGGCGCGCGCCTTGTCGCCGTCCTTCACCGTGATCACGACCGTGCCCTTGGCCGGCAGTTTGGAGCCGGCCCCGAGCTGACTCTTGAGCATGGCCTCGCCAAAGCTGCGGCCGACGCCCATGACCTCGCCGGTCGAGCGCATCTCTGGGCCCAGGATCGGGTCGACGCCAGGAAACTTGTTGAACGGGAACACCGCTTCCTTGATGCTGAAGTACGGCGGAATCACCTCGACCAACGCCGCCCCGGTCGGGCTGCGCTGGCTGCTCAGGCTCTGCCCGGCCATGCAGCGGGCGGCGATCTTGGCCAGAGGCAGCCCCGTGGCCTTGCTGACAAACGGCACGGTGCGTGACGCGCGCGGGTTGACTTCAAGCACATACACCACCGCCTGATCGCCCTCGCCCTGAACAGCAAACTGCGTGTTCATCAGGCCAACCACCTTGAGTGCGCGGGCCATCGCTGCGGCCTGCCGGCGCATCTCATCCTGAAGCGCCTTGCTCAAGGTGTACGGTGGCAGCGAGCAAGCCGAGTCGCCACTGTGGATGCCAGCGGCCTCGACGTGCTCCATGATGCCGCCGATCAGCACGTCGTGCCCGTCGCTGATGCAGTCGACGTCGACCTCGATGGCGTCGTCTAGGAAGCGGTCGAGCAGCACCGGCGACTTCTCGCTCACCTTGACGGCCTCGCGCATGTAGCGCTGCAGATCCTTGTCGCCGTGCACGATCTCCATCGCGCGCCCGCCCAGCACATAACTGGGGCGCACGACCAGCGGGTAGCCGATCTCTTGCGCCAGCACCAGCGCCTGTTCTTCAGTGCGCGCGGTGCGGTTGGGCGGCTGGCGCAGGCCCAGTTCGTGCAGCAACTTCTGGAAGCGCTCGCGGTCTTCGGCGATGTCGATCGAATCGGGAGAGGTGCCGATGATCGGCACGCCAGCCCGCTCGAGATCCAGCGCCAGCTTCAGCGGCGTCTGACCGCCGTACTGCACGATGACGCCCAGCGGCTGCTCTTTGGCGACGATCTCGAGCACGTCCTCCAGCGTGACAGGCTCGAAGTACAGGCGATCGGATGTGTCGTAGTCGGTGGAGACGGTTTCCGGGTTGCAGTTGACCATGATGGTCTCGTAGCCGTCTTCGCGCAGGGCGAGCGCCGCATGGACGCAGCAGTAGTCGAACTCGATGCCCTGGCCGATTCGGTTGGGGCCACCGCCCAGCACCATGATCTTCTTCTTTGAGGTCGGCGCGGCTTCGCACTCTTCGTCATAGGTCGAGTACAGGTACGCGGTCTGGGTCGCGAACTCGGCGGCGCAGGTGTCCACGCGCTTGTAGACCGGCCGCACGCCGGCGGCATGCCTGGCCTGGCGCACCGCGTGCTGGTGCGTGCCCAGCAGCTTGGCCAGCCGACGGTCCGAGAAGCCTTTGGTCTTCAAGAATCGCAACTCGGGCGTCGACAGTGATGCCAAGTCGCAGCCGGCCAATTGGCCTTCGATCTGCACGAGCTGTTCGATCTGTGCCAAGAACCAAGGGTCGACCGCGGTCTCTTCGAAGATCTCGTCCAGCGTCATGCCGATGCGGAAGGCGTCGGCCAAAAACAGGATGCGTTCGGGCCCGGCGTTGCCAATCTCGTCGATGATCTCGTCGCGATCGGTGCTGCGTTCGCTGAGGCCGTCGATGCCGGTCTCCAGGCCGCGCAGCGCCTTCTGGAAGCTCTCCTGGAAGGTGCGGCCAATCGCCATCACCTCGCCCACACTCTTCATCTGCGTCGTCAGGTGCGGGTCGGCAGCCGGAAACTTCTCGAACGCGAAGCGCGGAATCTTGGTGACGACGTAGTCGATGCTGGGCTCGAAACTGGCCGGCGTGGCGCCGCCGGTGATGTCGTTGCGAAGCTCGTCCAGCGTGTAGCCGATGGCGAGCTTGGCGGCCACCTTGGCGATCGGAAAGCCGGTCGCCTTGGATGCCAGCGCCGACGACCGCGAGACGCGCGGGTTCATCTCGATGACGATCAAGCGGCCGTTCTTCGGGTTGACCGCGAACTGCACGTTGGAGCCGCCGGTGTCGACGCCGATCTCGCGCAGGATGGCGATGCTGGCGTTGCGCATCACCTGGTATTCCTTGTCGGTGAGCGTCTGCGCCGGGGCCACCGTGATGCTGTCGCCGGTGTGGATGCCCATCGGGTCGAGGTTCTCGATGCTGCACACGATGATGCAGTTGTCGGCGCGGTCGCGAACGACTTCCATCTCGAA
>JANPMR010000375.1:0-10029 GCA_031427055.1 Rubrivivax sp. | reverse complement strand
CGGCGACGACGTGGCGGTGTGCAACCTCGAGCAGCAGCGGCGCTTCTTTCGCGCCCACGTGCAGCCCTGGGTGGCAAACGCGCTGTGCGACGCGGTAGAGCAGCACGCGGCGGCGCGCATGCACGCTGCATTGGCGCGCTTCACACGCGCCTTTGTCGAGGTCGAGGCGCAGGCCTTTGATCTGATCGAGTGAGTTTGCGACGCCCTTGCCCGACGTTTAGGAGCCTGTCGGGCTTGGGGAGCGTCGGCTGCAGTTTGGCCGCAGCGGACCATTTTTCGCCAGCTTTTTGACCCATAGCCCCGGCTATGGGCCTGCAAAGCTGATGCTGCCTCCGCCCTCAGTCACCCAGCAGTTCGCCGATGGGCCTGAACGGATCGACGCGATCACAGACCGCCTTGGCGACCATCAGCAAGGGCGCACCGAGCAGCAAGCCCCAGATGCCCAGCAGCCAGCCCCAGGCCAGCACGCCAACAAAGATCACCAGCGGGCTCATCCGGCTGGCTCGGGCTGTCAGCCAGGGCACGAGCAGGTTGCCCGCCAGCGTGTGGACGACCAGTGATGCGAGGGCCACCCACAAGGCCATCTCATGGGTGCCGAATTGCAGGAATGCCGTCAGCGACGCACCGGCGGCCAGCACCACCGAGCCGAAGTAAGGCACCAGGTTCAAAACCGCCGCTGCGATACCCCAGACCAGCACATGGTCGAGACCCAGGGCCCAGAACACCAGCGCCGTGGCCATGCCGACCAGGACGCTGGTGGCGATCTGCACCAGCAGGTAGTTCTGGATCTGGCGCGTGATGTCGTCCAGCACCTGCAGCGTGATGCGCCTGCTCGCGAAGCGCGGGCCAGCGATGCTCAGCACCTTGCGGCGAAAGCGGTCGCCTGCGGCCATCAAGAAGTAGCTGATGAAGGCCACTGTGATGGCCTGGGCGGCCAGGCCCGCCAGGCCCAGCGTGCCGCTCCACAAATGGTCCTTGACGCTGAAGCGACTGCGTTCGACTTGCACCCGCAGCACGCCCTTGCTCACCGCCGCGGCCGCGAGCGACCGCTCTTCGGATACTTCCTCGATGCGCGTGGCGGCGCGTTGCACTTTCTGGATGACGCTCTCGGGTGCGCCGCGCGCGGCACGCAGTGATTCGCGCACCTTGTCGGCCGCCTCGGGCAGCGACTCGACGAGCGCCACCGCATCGTCGCTGAGCGAATAGGCGGTGGCGCCGAATCCGGCGGCGATACCGGCCAGCAACAGGGCTGCCGCCAGTGCGCGCGGCACGTGCCAGCGCTGCAGCCGATCGACCAGCGGCGACAAGGAGTAGCTCAGCATCAGACCCAGCAGCACCGGCACGACCAGTGCGCTGGCCCAGTGCATGGCGTACAGGCTGGCCAACAGCGCCAGCACGGTGACGGCGGCGCCACGTGACACGCTGGGAAGCTCGGGCAGCTCGGGCAGCTCGGGCAGCTCGTGCACCTCGGGCACCTCGGGCACGGTGGGCGCGTCGGGCTCGGTCATGTCCGACTGCGCGCGCTTGCTTCCCCGTCCCGCGCCGAAGTGCGGTCAGGGGCGGATGGCAATCTCGTTCTTGACCTGCCGCACACCGTTGACCTTCCAGGCCAGTGCTTCGGCAGTCGACTTCTCGTTGGCGCTCTTGGCAAAGCCGGAGAGCATGACGGTGCCGTTGAGCGTCTCGACGCTGATGGCGCTGGCATCGACGCTCTTGTTGTCGACCATGCGGCCCTTCACCAAGGTGGTGATGGCGGTGTCGTCGACATAGGCGCCCACCGTTTCCTGGCCGCGCGTGACGGCGCAGCCCTGGGCGAGGACGAGCGTGAGGGCGGCCAGTGCGGCGGTGAGGGCGGTGCGTTGGAACATGGTGAATCTCCGGTTGCGTTTGGCCTGGGCGGCGATGCGGCCGACCCCATCGGCCGGCGCATGCCTGCACTCTAGGCAGCGCGGGCGGCGCAAGGCATCAGTGGCGGACGCACGCCGTTGTAGGACGGCACGCCGTCAAGCGGCGGCCGGCAGCGTCAGTTCGATGCAGGTTCCACGGCCGACGGCCGAGCTCACGGTCAAGTGCCCGCGTTCTGCCTCGGCACGAAAGCGCATGCCCACGAGGCCGTGGCCGGCGCGCGAAGAGGCCTCGACATCGAAGCCGACGCCGTCGTCGCGCACCGACACCACGGCATGGCCGTCTTGCTCGCGCAGGGCCAGCCAGACCTCGCGCGCCGCGGCGTACTTGGTGATGTTGTTGATGGCCTCTTGCACCAGGCGATAGACCACCAGTTCGGCCGGTGGCGACAGTTGCACCGGGGCCAGATCGCAATGCACCGCGATGCCAGAACGCTCGCGAAACTCGCGCGCCAGGATCTGCAGCGTGGCCGGCAGGCCCAGGTGGCTCAGCGCCGAGGGGCGCAGGTTTTCGGTGATGGTGCGCTTGTGCTCGATCACCTTGTCCAGGGTCTGCACCAGATGGGCCAGCCGCGCACTCGCTTCGGGCGCCGTCGCGCCCAGGCGGGCGCGGATGCGTGCCGCGTCGAGCTTGGCCGAGGTGAGCAAGGCGCCGAGTTCGTCGTGCAGGTCGCGCGCCAGGCGCTGGCGTTCGTCTTCGCGTGCGGTCTGCAGGTGCTGGGTCAACTCGGTGAGCTGCCGGGTGCGCCGCAGGACTTCGGCCTCGAGCCGTTCGTTGACGGCCTGCACCAGCACCTGCTGGTCGGTCTGCAGCGACTGTTGCAGGCTCTGTCGCCCTTGCTGCGCCAGGCCCAGGCGCAGCAGTGTGGCCAGCACCAGCAGGCTGATGGCGCCGAGCAAGACCATCGCGACGCGGTCTTGCCACAGCGCTTCTTGCAATCCGTCCAGGCCGCTGGCGTCAAGTGCAGCCGAGCCATCGAGCAGGGCCACCATGCGCCAGTAGCTGACCTCGCTGATGGCTATCATGGTGGTGATCGCGGCAAGCGCCAGCGCCAGCACCAGAGTTCGGCTGCGCGCAACGCCAAGCAGGTTCATCGTCGGCCTCCGCTGGCAAAGAATCGATCATGCGCCGCAGGGCGCGAGGGGGCAGCATGATTCGCATCGCCATCATCGACGACCACGCGCTGGTGCGTGCCGGGCTGCGGCAGTTTTTTGCCGATCTCGAAGACCTGGTCGTCGTCGCCGAGGCCGCTGGCGGGCATGCCGTTCCCGACCTGCTGCGCCGCGGCGATATCGACGTCATCCTGCTCGACATCGCCATGCCCGACCAGAGCGGCGTGGACGCGTTGGCCGCCATCCGCGCCCGCGCGCCCGACCTGCCCGTGCTCATCCTCAGCGGCTTCCCCGAAGAGCACTACGCCACCACGCTGCTGCGCCTGGGCGCCAGCGGCTATCTCAACAAGCAGGGCGACCCGGAAGAGATCGTGCGCGCCATCCGCACCGTGGTGCGCGGGCGCAAGTACATCAGCGCCGCCGTGGCCGAGCGGCTGGCCGATGGCGTGGGCAGCACCGCTGAGGGGCCCGCGCATGAGCGCTTGTCCGAGCGCGAGCTGCAAGTCTTTTTGCGGCTGGCCAATGGCGAGACCATCGGCCACCTGGCCGACAGCATGGCGCTGAGCGTGAAGACCGTCAGCACCTACCGCAGCCGCGTGATGGAGAAGATGCAACTCGCGTCCAACAGCGACCTGACCTACTACGCGCTGAAGAACGGCCTCATTCAGTAGCGCGCTCACGAGGGCGCGGTGCTGCGGCCGTGTTCGGCGGCCAGGCTGCTGCAGTAGTCGATGAAGTCGTCGATTTCGTGGGATTTGTCGAACACGCGCTCGGCGCCCAGTTGCAGGCAATGCCGCCGCATGTCGGCGGTGGCGAAGTTGCTCAGCACCACCCTGCGCGCTTTCAAGGGCAGCGTTTGCGCGCCGCGCAGCACGCCCAGGCCCGATCCGTTTCGCAGGAAGATGTCAACCACCACAAGATCGACCTTGACCTTTGCTTGCGTGAGCCAGGCCAGTGCGTCGGCCTCGGTCTCGGCCGTCCCGACGACGCGCATGGGGCCCAGCTCTTCGAGCGTGGCAATCAGGTTCTCGCGGATGACGGGGCTGTCTTCAACGAGGTAGATGTCGAGCGTGGGCATGGGCGGCGGGTGGCAGGTACGACAAGGGGCGCCCCCCGACTATGCCGTGACCGTGCGCCCGCCCGCCATAGGCCGAGGCGGATGCCCGGCGTAGGACGTGTCCTACGCCTGCCGCGGGTGCGGCATTGCAATCCCAGACCGGTCGCGCCCTTCAGGTCAGCGCGACGGGCGATCCGCGGGCCTCACTCGTTGCCGTAGGGCGTGCCGTAAAACCTGTGCACGCCGCTGGCCCAGGTCTTGTCGGACATGGCCGGCCAGCGGTTCTTGTCGAAGCCCGGCGCATCTTTCAGCGCATCCTTGGGCACCTTGAGCGTGAAGCGCTTGTTCTCGGTGTCCAGTGTCAGCGCGGCCCAGGGCACGGCAAACAGCTTGTCGCCCATGCCGAGCAGGCCGCCAAAGGACAGCACGGCATAGGCGACCTTGCCCGTTGCCATGTCGATCATGAACTCCTTGATATCGCCCAGGTCTTCGCCGTCGCCGTTGAAGACGTCGTTGCCCAGCAGCGTGTCGGCCCCCATCAGGGACGGGCCCGGGCCATCGTTGTGGCGGGCATACATGCCGAAATTGTCGCGCGTGACGTAGTTGGTATCCATGTGCTCTCCTTGGTTGCTAGGGTGTGTGCGGCGCGGCTCTGAACCGCACCGAACCGACCATAGAGGACAGGCTGGGCGGGGTCTGTGCGACAACGAACCCAGGCGCTGTGCGGCGGTCTGCAGTGCTCAGAGTGAGGCCTCGTCCAGCGCGTCGGCGTCGGCCGCGTCGGCTTGCTTGGACTGCCGGCGCGGGTCCTGCTTGGCCACCGCGGCGCCGACGGCCCGCTTGAGTTTGCGCAGCGCCCCTTCGATGGCCTGGTGGGCGTTGCCGGCCCGGTCCTTCACGACCACCGCCTCGGCGCCGATCACCCGGGCTTGCAGCGTGCAGTGGATGTCCGAAGCGCCCGACGAGGCGGCGCCGCTGGCGTCGGACAGGTGCGCCTCGACGCGCGTGACGCGCTCACCGAAGCGGCCCAGCGCCGCCTTGGCCACGGCAGCAAAGTGCTCGGACATGGCATGCCCACCGTGCGTGTGCGGGTCGGAGTGCAGAAGTGTTTGCATGGGTTCCTTGGATCGGGTGGGCTGAGATGACGCCAACCCTGCGCGCCTGCGCGCAGACAGTCGGTGCGCTGGCGCGCTGAAGCCCCTGCCGTCCGGTGCGTATGCTGGCCCATGACCTTTGCACTCTGGCTCACCGTGGGCGGCGCGCTGCTGCTCTTGATGGCGCTGAGCGGCACCATGCTGTCGCGCATGCCCGTCAGCACATCCATGCTTTACCTGCTGGCCGGGCTTGCGGTGGGGCCGCTGGGGCTGGCGCTGGCAGCACCCGACCTCATCGACGAGGCCCGCCTGCTCGAGCATCTCACCGAGGTCATCGTGCTGCTGTCGCTCTTCACCTCGGGCCTCAAGATGAGCGTGGGCCTGAGCGACAAGCGCTGGTTTCCGCCGCTGAGACTGGCCTTGCTGTCGATGCTGGCCACGGTGGCGCTGATCACGCTTGCCGGCGTGGTGTTGCTGGGTTTGCCGCTGGGCGCTGCCGTGCTGCTGGGCGGCATCCTTGCGCCCACCGACCCGGTGCTGGCCACCGAGGTGCAGCTCGACAACCCGGGCGACCGCGACCAGCTTCGCTTTGCGCTCACCGGTGAAGGCGGCCTCAACGATGGCACCGCGTTCCCGCTGGTGATGCTGGGCTTGGGCCTGCTGGGCGTGCATGAGATTGGCGCGGGCGGCTGGCGCTGGCTGGCGGTGGATGTGCTGTGGGCCACCACCGCCGGCATCGTCATTGGCGCCGCGCTGGGCAACTGCTTGGGCCGCCTCGTGCTGTACTTGCGCAATCGTCATCACGAGGCCGTGGGCTACGAGAACTTTCTGGCGCTCGGCCTCATCGGGCTGGCCTATGGCATTGCCGTGCTGGCGCAGGCCTACGGTTTTCTGGCGGTCTTTGCCGCCGGCATGGCATTGCGTCACACGGCGCGCCTGGCCACCGAGGCCGCGGCGTCATCAGGCGGCATCGTTCCCACGGCGCGCGCGGTAGCGGCCGCGGAGGCGGTGGTCGAGCAGGCGCACCACAGCGCCAAGCCCGAGGTCGCGGTGCAGATCGCCACCCACCCGCAGCATGGCTCGGCCTACATGGCGCATGCGGTGCTGAGCTTCAACGAGCAGCTCGACCGCATCGGCGAGATGGTGGGCGTGGTCATCGTCGGCATGCTGCTGGCGACGGTGCCCTGGGTGCCATCTGCCTGGTGGTTTGTGCCGCTGGTGCTGCTGCTGGTGCGGCCGCTGTCGGTGGCCGTGGGGCTGGCGGGTTCGCGAACCTCACCGGTGCAGCGCCGCTTGATCGGCTGGTTTGGCATCCTCGGCATCGGCTCGCTGTATTACCTGAGCTACGCGCTCAACCACGGCCTGCCGCAGCAGCACGCCGACACGCTGGTGGGCTTGACCGTGGCGGTGGTGGTGAGCTCGATCGTGGTGCACGGCATTTCGGTGACGCCGCTGATGGCGCGCTATCGGCTCCGCCGCGGCGGCGGCAGGTAGGGCCGGGCGCGGCGCCAACGGGCTGGCGCGTCAGGGCCCGTCAAGGCGCGTCAAGGCGCGTCAAGACGCATCAGCGCTTGGCGTGAGTGGCGCTGAAGGCCACCAGCGCCGTCAGCACCCGCTGGGTGGCGACATGGGCGGCTGCCACGCCGGCCACCGGGTCGTCGCTTGCAGCCGCCGCACTGGCGTCGAACTCTTGCCAGGCGATTGCCCGCCGTGTCGCGGCGTCCAGCAGCACCACGCGCAGCGTCAGCCGCACCTGGCTGGGCTGGCCGGAGAAGTCTTGCTGCAGGCGGATCAGCTCGGTTTCCAGGCGCAGGCTGCCCGTGGCGGTGGACGGGGCGAGCAACACGGCCGCAAAGGCGCCGCTGTCCTGCAGCGCGCGCACCAGCAGCGGCGCCAGCATCTGCGCCGGGGTGTCGACCCACTCGTGGTACGCAAAGGCCTCCAGCTCATGCGGCCGGCGCAGGTAGACCATGCGCTGGCTGTCGAAGCCGGGCGCGGCGCACGGCACGGCCACCACCAGCGTTGGCGCGCCCGCGGCGGCCGGGCGCTGGGTGCGCGCGGCACTTGCGGCGAGGGCCGGGGCCGGGGCGGCATCCAGAGTGAAGCGCGCCGGCAGCGCTTGCGGCTTGGGCAGCAGCGAGCCCGAGCAGGCCGCCATCAGGGCCGCGCCAGACCCGGCCAGCAGCCAGGCGAGCAGCCGCCGAGTCACCGAGCGGCTTGTCCTCGGGGAAGATGAGTTGGGGGGCGTGCGGGTCGTGGCGGACGTGGGGGCCTTCGCGCACGTCGGGGACGTCGGGGGCTTGGCGATCATGGTCGGGCGCTTTCTCCGGGGCCGGGTCGCGGCGCCGGTTTGCCCACCAGCAGGCTGCTCGGGCTGCCGGTGGTTTGTTCGCTCAGGCGGCGCAAGGACGCCGAGAGCTGGTTGATCCCCGACATCAGGCGCGCCATGTCGGGCAGGGTCTCGGTGCCCAGTTGTTGCGCGCTGCTGGCGGCTGCGTCGGCGGCGTGGCCGGCGCGCGCGCTGGCCAAGTTGGCCACCTCGGCCATGCGCTCGACGGCCTGGGCGCTGGTGGCGATGCGGTCCAGTGTCGGGGCCAGTTGCTCGCCGGCCTGCGCCGTCAGCTTGGCAGTGCGAGCGGCGTCGGCCAGGCCCGCGCTCACGGCGTCTTTCTGCCCGGCCATGGCATGGGTCAGGCTGGCCAGATCGGCAAGCGCCGACTTCAACGCGACTTGATTTTCGGAATCGAAGACGGCGTTGAGGTTGTTCGAGACGCGGTCCACGTTGCCCAGCACGTTGGTCAGCACGCTCTCGAGCCGCGCACCCAGCGACAGCTTGAAGGGGATCATCGGCGCCACACCGTCGGGGCCTGCCAGCAGCGGTGGCGCGTCGGCACTGCCACCGCTGAGCTCGACATAGGCGATGCCGGTCAGGCCCTGCGTCTTGAGCACCGCCAGGCTGTCGCTCTTGATCGGCGTGCCGCGCTCGATCAGGAAGCGCAGGCGCACCTGCTCGGAATTCTGCGGATCGATCCAGATGCGGCTGACCTTGCCCACGTCGACACCCAGGTACTTGACCGGCGCGTCGACGTTGAGCCCCGCCACCGACTCCTGGATCACCGCCTGGTAGGGGTTGGTCGTCTCCTTGCCGCCCATGCCGGCGGCCAGCCACAGCACGCCGGCCACCAGGGCGGCGCCGAGTGCCAGCACGAAAGCACCGACGAGCGCGTAGTTGACCTTGTCGTCCATGGTTTGCTTCCGGTTTGCAGTTTCAGGCGGCGGCGGGCTCGCGTTCGCGGCCTCGCTCGGTGAAGTAGGAGGCGATGATCGGATGCGCGTGGTGCGACAGCTCGGCCATCGTGCCCAGCGCCAGCACATGGCCTTCACCCAGCACGGCCACGCGATCGCACACCGTCCACAGCAAGTCGAGGTCGTGGGTGACGATGACCATGGTCGGGCCGGTGAGCGCATGCGTGCGCAGGATCAGCTCGTCCACGCCGGCCGAACTGGCCGGGTCCAGGCCCGAGGTGGGTTCGTCCAGGAACAGCAGCTCCGGGTCGAGCGCGATGGCGCGTGCCAGCGCGGCACGTTTGAGCATGCCGCCGCTCAGTTCGCCCGGCAGCTTCAGGCCGGCCTCGGGTGGCAGGCCGGTCAGCGCCAGCTTCCACTGCTCGATCTTGTCGATCAGCGCGTCGTCCAGCTGGCTGTGTTCGCGCAGCGGCAGGCCGACGTTCTGGCGCACCGTGAGCGCGCTGAACAAACCGCCGCGCTGGAACATCACCCCCCAGCGCCGCCGCAGCGCCAGCGCCTGCTCGGGCCCCAGCGTGGCGGGTTCTTCGCCGAACATCCGCACGCGGCCCGAGGTGGGGCGCTGCAGCCCGATCATCTCGCGCAGCAGCACCGATTTACCCGAGCCGCTGCCGCCGGCCAGGCCCAGGATCTCGCCGCGGCGCACGCCCAGGTCCAGGCCCTCGTGCACGGCGTGCTCACCGAAGCGGGTGCAGATCTGCTCCAGCTCGATCACGAAGTCGTCGCCTGTATCCATCTCAAAGATCCAGCACGTTGAAGGCGATCGAGAACAGCGCGTCGGCCACGATGACGATAAAGATCGCCTGCACCACGCTCAGCGTGGTCTGGCGGCCGACGCTGTCGGCGCTGCCCTGCGTGCGCAGGCCCTGGAAGCAGCCGATGCTGGCGATGATGAGCGCGAAGACCAGCGACTTGCCCACGCCCACCAGCAGGGCCGCGCCCTGCATCACGCGGCCGAAGCGGTCGATGAATTCGACGAAGCCGATGCCCAGTTGCGAGCGCGCCATGACCATGCCGCCCAGCACGCCGGCGATGTCGGCAAACACCGTCAACAGCGGCAGGGCGATGGCCAGGGCCACGATCTTGGGCAGCACCAGGCGCTGCAGCGGGTCGATGCCGATCGTGCGCAGGGCGTCGATCTCTTCGGTGACGACCATGGTGCCGAGCTGCGCCGCATGCGCCGAGCCGGAGCGCCCGGCGATGATGATGGCGGCGATGAGCGGCGCAAACTCGCGCAGCATGGCGTAGCCCACCAGCTCCACCACGAAGACGTTGGCGCCGTAGTGGCGCAACTGGTCGGCGCCCTGGTAGGCCACCACCACGCCGAGCAAAAAGGCGGTGAGGCCGATGATCGGCAGCGCATCGAAGCCGCCGATCTCGATCTCGTGCCACAGCGCACGCCAGCGCCAGCGGCGCGGATGGCGCAACAGGCCGGCCCCCGCCACGGCCACCTCGCCGATGAACTGCACGAAGGCCAGTGCCTGCAGTGCGGCGGCCACGGTCTGGCGGCCGCTGCGCTCTAGCAGGCCGCGCCGCGGCGCCTGCAGCAGGGCCT
>JANPMR010000374.1:0-3649 GCA_031427055.1 Rubrivivax sp. | reverse complement strand
TATCACATTGCCGAGGCCGGCGCCAACCCGATCAGCCAACTGGCGTTCACGCTCTCCAACGGCTTTACCTTCGTGGAGGCCTACCTGGCGCGTGGCATGCACATCGATGACTTCGCGCCCAACCTGTCGTTCTTCTTCTCGAACGGCATGGACCCGGAATACACGGTGCTGGGCCGCGTGGCCCGCCGCATCTGGGCGGTGGCGATGCGCGACAAGTACGGTGCCAACGAGCGCAGCCAGAAGCTCAAGTACCACGTGCAGACCAGCGGCCGCAGCCTGCACGCGCAGGAGATCCAGTTCAACGACATCCGCACCAGCCTGCAGGCGCTGATCGCCATCTACGACAACTGCAACAGCCTGCACACCAACGCCTACGACGAGGCCATCACCACGCCCACCGAAGAGAGCGTGCGCCGCGCGATGGCCATCCAGCTCATCATCAACCGCGAGTGGGGCCTGGCCAAGAACGAGAACCCCAACCAGGGCGCCTTCATCATCGAAGAGCTGACCGAACTGGTGGAAGAAGCGGTGCTGAGAGAGTTCGAGAAAATCGCCGAGCGCGGCGGCGTGCTGGGTGCGATGGAGACCGGCTACCAGCGCGGCAAGATTCAAGAAGAAAGCATGCACTACGAGATGCTCAAGCACACCGGCGAGTACCCGATCGTGGGCGTCAACACCTTCCGCAACCCGGCGGGCGACCCGGTGTCCGAGACCATCGAGCTGGCGCGCAGCACCGATGAAGAGAAGCAGAGCCAGTTGGCGCGGCTGGCCGACTTCCACGCCCGCCACGCGGCCGAATCGCCGGCCGCGCTGCAGCGGCTTCAGCAGGCCGTCATAGCCAACGGCAACGTGTTTGCGGTGCTGATGGACGCCGTGCGCGTGTGCTCGCTGGGGCAGATCACGAACGCGCTGTTCGAGGTGGGCGGGCAGTACCGGCGCAGCATGTGAGGTGGGTGTCGCTCGCTCCACGCCCAGCCACTGGGCGGCGCCAGAATGCGCGTTACAAGCGCTGTGCGCCGGCCAGACGGCCCAGTCCCTTGTCAAAGGTGGCCAGCGGCAGGTGGCCTGCTTTGCGGGCGATTTCCAGCACCAGACAGTCTGAGAAGCCCAGCGCCGGTTTGGCGCGGAACTGCACCAGCGCCGCTGCCACCACGTCTGCGTCCTGAAGCACCAGGGCTTCGTGGGCCAGCAGCAACTCCAGCGCCGCGATCAGTTGCGTAGCTGTGCGCGCGTAGACGGCGTCCAGCACCCACAGCGCTTCGGCCAGCACCAGGTGCGACACCCAGGCGCCCTTGACAACGGCGGCATCGGCGGCTGCGGCCTGACGCGCGTCATCGCGCGCCAAGAGGCGCACCAGCACGTTGGTGTCAACCGCCAGCATTGCGGCGCCGCTGGCGCTGGCGAACGCCTTCCTTCAAGCCCTGCTTGAGCTCGGCCAGGGTCTTGGCGGGCGGCCCCGCCGGCGGCTGGCCACCGAACAGGGCCTCGTGCACTTCAGCTGTGGTGTGTCGTGTGGCGCGTTCGACGACGATGCGGTCGCCATCTTGAGACCAGACCAGCGCCGAGCCCGGCATCAGATGCAGAAAGTTGCGCACGGCAGCCGGCACCGACACCTGCCCTTGGGACGTGAGTTTGGTTCTGACCTTCTCCATCTTGGCAGTCTATCACCTTACCGGGGTAATGAACTGCCCGGCAAGGCAGCGTCGGCATGTCCATGCCACAGCCGGCGCCGTGATGTGGACCGGGCTCATGTCGCCCGAGGCTTAGCTGAAGCGCATGCTCAGCTGGGGCGACCCGGTGTCCGAGACCCTCGAGTTGGCGCGCAGCGCTGACGAAGAGAAGCAAAGCCAGTTGGCGACGGCTGGCGGCGGCACGTGCGCCGCATTGCGCAGGTAGACCTGATGCCCGCAGTATCCGGCAAGGTCCTGGGCCTTCAGCAGCCCGGCTGTCACGCTGGGCGCGCAGAGCTCGCGATACCAGGTTCTGTGATCGCGGGACGCGACGTTCCCGGCGGTCGGGGGCCGGCAATCAATCGCCCGCCTCGGTGGCGCCGGCCAGCAACTCGGCGATGCTGGTCGGCACGACACCTCGCGCGAGCATCCGTTTGAACGCCTCGTACACGTCGGTCTTCGAGCCGGCCTTGCGCAAGGTGTCTTCGTCGTTGAACCAGACATAGACGATCACCTTGACCGGGCTCGATGCAAAGCGGAAGAACAGTCGGTAGCGATCGGGCATGCCCTTCTTCACGCGCCGCCAGTTCGTGTTGGCAGAGCCCATCGTCTTGCCAAGCCGGAACTCAGGTGCGTCGGGGTTGGCGGGCACAAGCTGGGTGATGGCGCGATAGACCGACGCCAGCAGCTTGGTCTTGGGGTGAGCCTTGTAGCCCGCTGGGTCGCTCGCCGCGAGCTGGGTCACCACCGCTTCGAGTTCGTCGAGAGCGGCTTTGACGCTGCGGTAGTAGTACAGGCGCCAGCCCTTGGCGATCACGGACAGGCCTTACGCCACCTTCACGCCCTTGACCAGCCTGCCGATACGGCGAAGCTGATCGGCATCGGCGGCGACGATGTCTTGCGGGCGCTTGGTCATTTGCGCCTCCATGAACTGGAGGAAGGCCGCCACCACCGGATCACTTTCATCGCCCTTGGCCTTGCGCTGTGGAGTCTTCGTCGCCGACAGCAGCACCGCGCCATCAGCCACCACCGTCACCTGAACCTTGCCGGCGAACTCGGTGTGCGCATTGAAGAACCCGGCCGGCAGGCGAATGCCGCGCGAGTTTCCGACCTGCACCACCGTGCCTTCGTAGCGTTCCTGTTGATCCTTCGCCGCGCTCATGGCCACCCTCTCGATGTGATCACACCCGTAATCACGCCATCTTACGCCTGCATCGTCGAGCTTCTCAGGCTCGTTCACGAGCGAGAACACCGCACGGCGCGCCGCTGCGCGCCGTGGATGCAGCCTTCAAGTCAGCCGGCGGCTTGGCAGCAGCTGGCAGCCCCTGGAACGACTCGCGAGCTGAGGCCTATGGCACCGCCGGGCAGGCCGGCGGCGTCAGGAAACCCAGTCCCGGCACGGTATTCCACTGCCGCGGCGAGACCTTGTCGGTGTAGGTGCAACCGAAGTTGGGATTGGCCACTGCGGCCGCGTCGAGCACGTCGTCGCCCGCGGGCTTGACGCCACCTTCCACCCAGCCGACCAACGCCGAGAAGGTTTGCACCAGTTCCGGACCGGTGAACGTGCAATGCCCATAGTCGCGCGTGGCGCGCTGCACCAGGTTGTGCGAGTTGCCCTTGGCCGCCACGCGGCGCGCGTACTCCTGCTCCATGTGGAAGGGCACGAAGAGATCGCCCAGCGTGTGCAGCGTGACCATCGGGATGCGCAGGTCGCCGGTCGTGGGCGGCACATTGGCGATGCCGTTGTTGCGCCGGCCCTGCGGATCGGCGGTCACCCGCTGCA
Organism: Rubrivivax sp.; assembly: GCA_031427055.1. GTDB lineage: Bacteria > Pseudomonadota > Gammaproteobacteria > Burkholderiales > Burkholderiaceae_C > Rubrivivax. The sequence continues at coordinate 196 of JANPMR010000374.1, read as the reverse complement.
CGCTGCTGTTGAACACGGTCTCGGCGCCGCTCTGCGCCGGGTTGGTGTCGAACTGGTAGACGACGTCGGAGTTCTGCACCGCCACGCCGGGCGCGCGCGGCAACGTGCCGTCACCCACGCCCAGGCCGAAGAGGAAGTTGCCGGCGACAGCGTTCCAGAACATCCAGCCCTGCTCGAACAGCGGCCGCACCCCGCC
>JANPMR010000373.1:0-5767 GCA_031427055.1 Rubrivivax sp. | reverse complement strand
ACGGTCCGCGGCCTCGACCGCAGCCTGCGCGGCGACGGCGGCCTGCTGCTCGGCCTGCCGTCGTGCGGCCCATGCCGTCTGGCGGCGAACCTCGGCGTCGCGCGCAGCCTGTTCGACGGCGGCGCGTTCAGCCGCCACGCGTGCGGCCGCTTGCGCAGCCAGCGCCTGTGCCTGCGCCTGCGCCTGGCGGCGCCGCTCGGCTTCATGCCGGCTGCGCTTCACGCCCAGCCACGTGAGCACCACCACGGTGACCACTGCGCCCACGCAGGCAACCCAGATGAGCAGAACGTCGTTCATGTTTTTGCGGGTCGCGCCGCGGCGACAGTTTGACTGGCGGCCCCCGAAACGGGGGCCGATGGCGCCAGCTTAGCGTGCTCGCCGGCCACACGCCCAAGATGGCCCAGTACCTGGGGTTGACTTATTTGGGCCAAGTGAAGCCTGGGGATCAGGGTCCAAGTCGCATGTTCAGTCCCCCCTACAGTCCGCCCTGTTGCAGTCGGCTCGTGACGACAAAGGACGGAACTTCAGACTGCAGACTTGGTCGACCGACTTCTCGGCACCATGAGTTCCGGCAGCGACAGGAAGCTGAGGTACTTGGGTCCGCGCACAGTGAGCGGGGCCCCAAGCACTGCATAGCTCTGCCCGGATGCCAGTTCATGCAGCGACGTTGTCATGATGGACAGGCATGTCGATGTGCGCGTCGGCATACGAACATAGGACCGTCAACAAACGATCTTTCTGATCGAGCCTTCGGCAGAAGTCGCCCCACGATAATTCCGCAGTACCAGACGGGCGATTTCTTTGAGATCGCCGCGACACGCAGCCAAGTCATTGATGGGCGTTCCGGCCGATGTCGAACTCTTTGGCGGTGATTTGGCGGCGATTTGAGAACACCGATTCACGCGTCTCGGTCAAAGTGGGCGACTGGGCTCGCGTCACCCTTTGAAGCAGGCGTGGGCAAACGGCGATCCTTCACTTTGGGCAGACCATCCATTTGGAACGGTCGCGTCCTCCGGTTCCACGGTCGGCAATGCACTGGTCAGCAGCCGGTGGGAGCCGGCAAACCGTCGGCAGGACTCGGCCATCATGAAAAGACCTCAGTTATGAGAAGTTCTCGAGCGGCGTAGGCTGGCAAGGCGCGCCAGCGCTTGCGATCCACGGTACGACCGCGCGTCGCACTGAACATAAATCGGCTTCAGGCGCAGCACTGACGGCTCCACCACTGGAGACCGTCATGACCAAGATCCCTGAACTGCAACCCCTCCTGCGGGCCTGGTTCCTCGAAGGCCCACTGTCTGCCCAGGTCGCGTCCTACGTTGCACGGCTGCGGCGCGGCCGCTACGCCACCCACACGAGCGGGCGTTGCTTGAACGGCGTGGCGCACTTCGCGCACTGGATGTCGATGTGCCACTTGCCGGCACGCATGCTTGACGAAGGCTGCGTCGACCAGCTCCTGCGCTACCACCTGCCACGCTGCGACTGCCTGGGCGGCGCGCTTCGCACGCCGAACGAGGCGCATGCGGCATTGGTCCCGATGCTGGAGATCCTTCGCTCCGAGGGCGTCATTGCGCGCCCGCCCGTACCCACCGGCCCCATTGCCGATGAGCTTCGCAGCTACGACGCCCACATGCGTGACGCTCGTGGCCTGGCCAGTGGCACGCGTACCGGTCGGCTACGCATCGTCGAACGGCTGCTGGTGTCGAAGTTCGCTGGGCGTCCTGTCGTCGTCGGCGAACTTCAGACCGACGGCATACGGCAGTTCATCGCCGACCGGCTCGATGCCCTGGGCGAAAGACCCGCAAGCGCATGCCCTGGACCAGGGCAGCAAGCGCGGCGACGGCTGCTCTTTCTTCCAGTTTTCTACTTTGTTGGAAAGATGGCTGCGCATCGAGCCGAGCCCAACTTCAGTGGACCGGTATGAGCCCATTCGCCGTGCGGCCGACTCGCGTGTCCGTGCCCGCTATGATCATGGTGTGATGATCTTGATTCGAGCGCTTCTGATCTGGTTGCTGGTGCTGGCAGTCCCCGCGCAGGGTGCTGCTGCAGCGACCATGGCGTTCTGTGGTCCAAATCATCATGGCGCCAGTGCATCGAGCCAGGTCCTGCCTGCTGCATCGGCCCAGCATGCACATCACGGCGGCGCGCAAGGTACGGCGCATCAGCATCCCGACCTTGCGGCTCTCGCGGATGGGCATTCGTCGTTTGTCACCCAATCAGCGGCTTCCACAGACGCTGGCGATGCCGTCCAGCAAAAGTGCAGCGCCTGTGCTTCGTGTTGCTCGGTCGGCGCGATCCTGAGTTCGGTGCTGGCCGTGTCGGCACCCGTTTTCACCCCCACGGTGTTCTCCGCCGTGGTGCCCAGCGTCGACACGCTCGCCGCTGACGGCCCCGACCGCCCCCCTCGAATCGTTCTCGCCTAGCTGGCGAGATCGCCGCGTGCGCTGACACGCGGGGCCTCGCCAGGTCCTGTCTCTCCCTTGCTGCGCCTGCAGCAGCGGAGCACCCAGACTTTGACGCGAGGACAACATGGTCCATTCCAGTTCCACTCCTGTTCTTACAGGGCACAGGCGCAGGCGCATGCCGCGCGCGGTGCACGCTGCAGTGCTGGCAGCCTCTTTACTGGCCACGCTGACAGCCCAGGCGCAACTGGCTGCAAAGGCCGCCAAGCCCGATCCGCTCGATCCGAAGACCGAAGTGCCGGCGCTGCGCTACGAATCGCCGTTCGCTCAGTACCGACGGCTGGGTGACGAAAAGCCGGTCTCCTGGCGCGACGCGAACGACAACGTCACCCGCATCGGTGGCTGGCGCGTCTATGCACGCGAGGCACAGCAGCCTGATCCGGCGCCTGGCGCAAAGCCTGGGGATGCAGCGCCTGCCACAAAGCCGGCGGATGCCTCCCCTGCGGCAAAGCCCAACGACTCGGCCAAGCCCATGCCCGCCGGGCATGGCGGCCACACGATGCCATGAAGGCCTGCGTGATGACCCTCCACATGAACAGCGGTGCAACCGCGCTGCACCCCAAGCCGGTCCAAGCTCCATCCGCTGCGCGTTCGCTGCGCCTGCTGGCCTTGCTGGCCAGCGCCGTCGTGCTCGGCGGTTGCGCCTCGTTCAGCCCCGATGGTGGCTTCGCAGCGGTGGAGAAGAGCACCAAGGACCGACTGGGCAAGGACGTGCAATGGGCCCGCTCCGACGCCGACCAGGACAGCATCGCCAAGCGTGTCAGCGAGCTGCTGTCCAAGCCGCTGACCGTGGACGATGCCGTGCAGGTGGCGTTGCTGAACAACCGCGGATTGCAAGCCACCTTCCAGGACCTCGGCATCAGCGAAGCCGAGGTCGTGCAGGCCGGGCGCTTGCCCAATCCCGGGTTCAGCTTTGGGCGGTCCAGTCGGGGCGACGAGAGAGAGATCGAGCGAGGCCTGCACTTCAACATCGCACGCCTGATCGCCTTGCCCTTCATTGGCCAGATGGAAGCGCGGCGCTTCGAGCAGACCAAGGGCATGGTGGCCATGAGCGTGCTCTCGCTCGCGGCCGACACCCGCAAGGCGTACTACAACGCCCTGGCCGCCGAAGAAACCGTGCGCTACATGCACCAGGTGAAACAAGCCGCTGATGCCAGCGCCGAACTGGCGCGCCGCATGGAGCGGGTGGGCAACTTCAACAAGCTGCAGCGGGCACGCGAGCAGGTTTTCTACGCCGATGCCTCGCTCAACCTCGCTCGCGCCGAACAAGCGCAACGGGCGACGCGCGAGCGGCTCACGCGGCTGCTGGGTGCGTGGGGAACGCAAACGTCGTTCACCCTCCCCGAGCGCCTGTCCGACCTACCCAAAGACGCCATGGAGTTGCCCGACATCGAGCGCGTGGCGCTGGCTCAGCGCCTGGATGTGCAGGGCGCCAGGCTGGCTGTCGCGCAGACCGCCCGCAACCTTGGCTTGACGCGCACCACGCGCTTCGTCAACGTGCTCGAGCTCGGTCTGACCCGCAACAGCTCGAACGAAGCGCCGACCCAGCGTGGCTGGGAGATCGGCTTCGAGTTGCCGCTGTTCGACTGGGGCGGTGCGCGCGTCGCCCGGGCCGAGGCGGTGTACATGCAGACGGTGCACCGCGCGGCCGAGACCGCCATCAACGCACGCTCCGAGGTGCGCGAGGCCTACACCGGCTACCGCTCGGCCTACGACATCGCGCGCCATCACCGTGATGAGATCGTGCCTCTACGCCAGCGCATCGCCGAGGAAAACTTGCTGCGCTACAACGGCATGCTGATCGGCGTATTCGAGCTGTTGGCCGACGCCCGCGCGCAGATCGTCAGCGTCAACAACGCCATCGAGTCGCTGCGCGATTTCTGGATCGCCCAGGCCGACCTCGACATGGCGCTCATCGGCAAGCCCAGCCTGGCCATTCCCGGCGGCCCGGCGACCACCGCCGAGCCCGGTGGCGCCGCCCACTGAACCCCAAGGATCACGACATGTTCTCTAGACGCAAATTTATTGGTGGCGCGGGCGCCGTCACCGCCGCCGTCACTGCCGCTTCGGTCAGCAAGGTTGCGATGGCCGCCCTGCCCGAACCGGTCATGCAGACCAAGCCCGACACCATGCCGCCGCTGGTGCCCAGCAGCGGCCGCCCCTACAACCCCGTGGTGACGCTGAACGGCTGGACCCTGCCCTGGCGCATGAACAACGGCGTCAAGGAGTTCCACCTGGTGGCCGAGCCCGTCGTGCGCGAGATGACCGCCGGCTTCAAGGCCCACCTGTGGGGCTATAACGGCCAGAGCCCGGGCCCGACGATCGAGGTGGTCGAAGGCGACCGGGTGCGCATCTTCGTCACCAACAAACTCGGCGAGCTGACCAGCATCCACTGGCACGGCCAGCGCCTGCCTAACGGCATGGACGGGGTGACCGGCCTCAACCAGCCCGGCATCCCGCCTGGCAAGACCTACGTCTATGAGTTCGTGGCCCGCCGGCCCGGCACCTTCATGTACCACCCGCATGCGGACGAGATGGTGCAGATGGCGATGGGGATGATGGGCTTCTGGATCACGCACCCGAAGGCGAAGCACCCGCTCATCGACGACGTGGACCGCGACTTCGTCTTCCTGCTCAACGCCTACGACATCGACCCGGGTGCCTACACGCCGAAGATCATGACGATGCTGGACTTCAACCTGTGGAGCTGGAACAGCCGCATCTTTCCCGGCATCGACCCGCTGGTGGTAAGGAAGAACGACAAGGTGCGCATCCGCATCGGCAACCTGACGATGACGAACCACCCGATCCATCTGCATGGCCACGAGTTTTTGGTGACGGGCACCGACGGCGGGCCCACGCCAAAGAGTGCCCGTCAGTACGAAGTGACCACCGACGTGGCCGTCGGCCAGATGCGGCAGATCGACTTCCTGGCGGACGAAGAAGGCGACTGGGCCTTCCACTGCCACAAGAGTCACCACACGATGAACGCGATGGGCCACGACGTGCCCACGATGATCGGCGTCGACCACCACGGCGTGGCGCGCCAGATCACGCAACTCATCCCCGACTACATGGTGATGGGTGAGCGCGGCATGAAGGACATGACCGAGATGGAGATGCCGCTGCCCGACAACACCGCCGCGATGATGACCGGCACGGGGCCGTTCGGCGCTGTCGGCATGGGCGGCATGTTCAGCGTTGTGAAGGTACGAAAGGACCAGAAGGCCGGCGACTACAAGGACCCGGGTTGGTACAAGCACCCGCCGGGCGAGGTGGCCTACGAATGGACGGGGTCGCTGCCTGAC
>JANPMR010000372.1:0-8984 GCA_031427055.1 Rubrivivax sp. | reverse complement strand
GATCTCGCCGCCGCGCGCGTGCGGCCCTCGCGCGACCCGATAATTGCGCTCGACCAACACCAGGCCGCGCTGCAACAGCCTCTGCAACGCCTGGCCTTCGGCTGCATCGCCCCGCGCCTTGAACATTGACCCCTCCTTGCTCCAGCGCGCCGCGGCCGATGCCGCGGCAGCGCAGAGCCATGCCCCCGGCACACTCTACGTGGTGGCGACACCGATCGGCAACCTGGCCGACATCACGCTGCGCGCCGTGCACGTGCTGGGCCGGGTGGACGCGGTGGCCTGCGAGGACACCCGCGTGGGCGCGCAACTGCTGCGCCACCTGGGCATCAGGAAGCCGCTGCTTGCGCTGCACGCCCACAACGAGCGCGAGGCTGCGGCGGCGGTGCTGCAGCGCCTGGCCGCGGGTGAATCGGTGGCCTGCATCAGCGACGCCGGCACGCCCGCCATCAGCGACCCCGGAGCGGTGCTGGTGGCGCTGGCCGCGCAAGCCGGGCACCCCGTGGTGCCGTTGCCGGGGCCCAGCAGCGCGCTGGCGGCGCTGAGCGCGGCCGGCGACACGCTCGGGCATGGCTTCTGCTTCGTCGGTTTTCTGCCGGCCCGCGGTGGCGAGCGTCAATCCGCGCTGGCCGTCGTGCTGGCTGACACGCGCACCCAGATCCTCTTCGAAGCACCGCACCGCATGACGGCGTTGCTGGCCGCCCTGGCCGTGGCGGCGCCGCAGCGTCGCGTCACGCTGTGCCGCGAGTTGAGCAAGCAGTTCGAGACCATCGTGACGCTGCCCGCCGCGGCCTTGCCCGACTGGCAGGCGCAGGACAAGAACCGCGAGCGCGGCGAGTTTGTGCTCGTGCTGCACGCGCTGGCGCCGGTGCCGGCGGGCGGCGATGATCTGCCCGCGCAGACCCTGCAGACCCTGCGGGTGCTGTTGCGCGAACTGCCGCTGAAGCAGGCGGTGGCGCTGACGGCGGAAATCACCGGTGCCGCGCGCAACCTGCTGTACGCCCGCGCCCTGCTCGAGCGCGGCGCCGACGAAAGCCTCGATGCCGATTGAGGCGGCGCGGCGTGCCCGTCAACGTCTGCAGCATCGCGCTGCGGCGCTGTCGCCAGCTGTGCGTGCGCTGCTGTGGTCAGCCGCGGCCGGCGCCATCTTTGTCCTGCTCAACGCCCTCATGCGCGCGTTGGCGCAACAGTTGCCGCCGCTGCAAACGCAGTTCTTGCGCTACCTGTTCGGCTTTGCCGTTGTGTTGCCGCTGCTGTGGCGCGACGGCCTGGCGGCCTACCGGCCGCGCAGCCCTGGCGGCCAGTTCGCGCGCGGCGCGGTGCACACGCTGGGTCTGGTGCTGTGGTTTGCGGCGCTGCCGCACATTCCTCTGGCCGAGACCACGGCCATCGGCTTCACCGCGCCGCTGTTCATCATGATCGGCGCCTTCTGGTTCCTGCGCGAGCCGATGCACTGGGAGCGCTGGCTGGCCACCGGCATCGGCTTTGTCGGCGTGTTGATCGTGCTCGGCCCCAAGCTCTCAGCCAGCGCTGGCAGCCACCACCTGTTGATGCTGGCTTCGGCACCCGTGTTTGCGGCCTCGTTCCTGATCACCAAGGCGCTCACGCGCACCGAAACCACCGGCGTCATCGTGTTCTGGCAGGCGCTGTCGGTCACCGTCTTCAGCCTGCCGATGGCGCTGTGGGTCTGGCAGACGCCCACAGCGTGGCAGTGGGCGGGCTTTGTGGTCTGCGGCGTGCTGGGCAGCGGCGCGCACTACTGCCTGACACGCTCGTTCCGTGTCGCCGACATCTCGTCGACGCAATCGGTCAAATTCCTCGAGCTGATCTGGTCGGCTGCGCTGGGCTGGTTGATGTTTGCCGACGTGCCGGCGCAGACCACGCTGCTGGGTGGGGGCGTGATTTGCGCGGCCACCCGTGCCGACAGCTGAAGCAGGGCCCCGGGGCGACTCCTACAATCAGCGCCTCTGTCGCCAGCCCCAAGGCCGCCCCGATGATCTCCCGCGAACCGACGCTTGAAAGACTGGCCATCGCACAACAGTTGATGCTGGAGCCCTTCGGGCTGTCCGAAGCGACGCTGGCACGCGCCCTGGCCACCATCGGCGAGCACCGGGTCGACGACGCGGACCTGTACTTCCAGACCACGCGCCACGAGGGCTGGAGCCTTGAAGAAGGCATCGTCAAGAGCGGCAGCTTCAGCATCGACCAGGGTGTGGGCGTGCGCGCGGTGGCTGGCGAGAAGACGGCCTTTGCCTATTCCGACGACCTCAGCGTCGACTCCTTGATGGACGCCGCGCGCACCGTGCGCACGATCGCCGCCGCTGGCCAGGAGCGGCGCATCAAGATCGCGCGCGCGCCCAGGTTCGCCAAGAGCCGTGTGCTCTATGCGCCCACCGACCCGATCGGCACGCTGGACAGCCTGCAGAAGGTGGCGTTGCTCGAAAAGGTCGAAAAACTGGCGCGCGCCAAGGACCCGCGCGTGCTGCAAGTGATGGCCAGCGTGGGTGCCGAGTACGACGTCGTGCTGGTCGCCCGCGCCGACGGCACGCGGGCCGCCGACGTGCGCCCGCTGGTGCGCCTGAACGTCACCGTGATCGCCGAGCAGATCGTCAACGGCGAAGTGCGGCGCGAAGTCGGCAGCGGCGGTGGCGGTGGCCGCTTCGGCCTGGGCTACTTTCAGGACGACGTGATCGAGAGCTATGTCAACCACGCCGTCAGTGCCGCGCTGACCAACCTGGACAGCCGCGCCGTGCCGGCGGGCGAGATTACCGTGGTGCTCGGCCCCGGCTGGCCCGGCGTGCTGCTGCACGAGGCCGTGGGCCACGGCCTGGAGGGCGACTTCAACCGCAAGGGCAGCAGCACCTTCGCCGGCCGCATCGGCCAGCGCGTGGCGGCCAAGGGCGTGACCGTGCTCGACGACGGCACACTGCCCGACCGTCGTGGCTCGCTCAACGTCGACGACGAAGGCCACGCCACGCAGCGCAACGTGCTGATCGAAGACGGCATCCTGCGCGGCTACATGCAAGACAGCCTCAACGCGCGGCTGTCGGGCGTCAAGCCCACCGGCAACGGCCGCCGCGAGAGCTACGCCAGCCTGCCCATGCCGCGCATGACCAACACCTACATGCTGGCTGGCACGCGCACGCGCGACGAGATCGTGGCCAGTATCAAACGCGGCCTGTACGCCACCAACTTCGGCGGTGGCCAGGTCGACATCACGAGCGGCAAGTTCGTGTTCAGCGCCAGCGAGGCCTTCTGGGTCGAAAACGGCAAGATCCTCTACCCGGTGAAGGGCGCCACGCTGGTCGGCAACGGCCCCGAGGCGATGACGCGCGTGAGCATGATCGGCAATGACCTCGAGCTCGACACCGGCGTCGGCGTGTGCGGCAAGGAAGGCCAGAGCGTGCCGGTGGGCGTGGGCCAGCCCACGCTGCGCATCGAGCGGCTCACGGTCGGCGGCACGGCATGAAAGGTCACCCCCCGAAGCGCCTGCGGCGCCTCCCCCCAAGGGGGGCGACGCCAGTGGCCCGGCAGAGCCGGTTCCACGGCGTCCGCTCGATCGCGGCCTTGCGATGACGGATTCGGTCACGTTCGCCGACATCCAAACCGCCGCTGCGCGGCTGGCCGGCCAGGTGCTGGACACGCCCTGCGTCGAGAGCCGCACGCTGGGCCAGATCGTCGGCTGCCAGGTCTTCCTGAAGTTCGAAAACCTGCAGTTCACGGCCAGCTTCAAGGAGCGCGGCGCGCTCAACAAGCTGGCCTCGATGATCGAGTCCGGCGTGCTGATCAAAGGCGAGAACGACGAGACACCGCTGCGCGGTGTGGTGGCCGCCTCGGCCGGCAACCACGCGCAAGGCGTGGCGCACCATGCGCAGCGCCTGGGCCTGCGCGCGGTGATCGTGATGCCGCTGACCACGCCCACCGTGAAGGTCGAGCGCACGCTCGGCTTCGGCGCCGAGGTGCTGCTGCACGGCGACAGCTTCGACCAGGCGCGCGACGAGGCGCTGCGCCTGGCCGGCGAACAAGGGCTGAGCTTCATCCACCCTTTCGACGACGCCAGCGTCATCGCCGGCCAGGGCACCATCGGCATCGAGATGCTGCGCGCGCAGCCCGACCTGGACACGCTGGTCATCGCGGTGGGCGGCGGCGGGCTCATCAGCGGCATCGCCACGGCGGTGCGCCATCTCAAGCCGGGTGTCGAGATCATCGGCGTGCAGACCAGCCGCTTCCCGGCCATGGTCAACGCCATCAAGGGCACGGCGCATGCGCAGGGCTTGAGCACGATTGCCGAGGGCATTGCCGTGGGCCAGCCCGGGCGCATCACGCAGGAGATCGTGCGCCAGCGTGTCGACGACATGGTGCTGGTGGACGAAGGCGACATCGAGCAGGCCATCGTGATGCTGCTCGAGATCGAGAAGACGCTGGTCGAAGGCGCCGGCGCGGCCGGCCTGGCAGCGCTGCTGAAGGACCCGGCGCGCTACGCCGGCCGCAAGGTGGGCCTGGTGCTGTGTGGCGGCAACATCGACCCGATGCTGCTGGCGGCGATCCTGGAGCGCGGCATGGTGCGTGCCGGCCGGCTGGCGCGCATCCGCGTCAACGCGCGCGACACGCCTGGCGTGCTGGCGCGCATCACGGCCGTCGTCGGCGAGGCCGGCGCCAACATCGACGAGGTGCACCACCAGCGCGCGTTCAGCACGCTGTCGGCGCAAAGTGTCGAGGTCGAACTGGTGCTGCAGACGCGCAACCCGGCGCATGTGCAAGACGTGGTGGCGCGGCTGGCGACGGCGGGCTTCGAGGCGCGAAGCTACTGACGACTTGCGGCCGCGCGCGGCCGCAACTCAGATGCTGGCCAGGGTGGCGTTGACGTCCAGGTAGGCGCGGATCGGGCCGCTGCCCGCCGGGCCCGGGCGGCCGTCGGACGGCTGCTCGATGCTCAAGCGCACGGTGCGCACTTCGAATTTTTGCTGCTCGCTGATGGTGACCGTGCCATCGCGGTTGCCATCGGCTGCGGCAAAGGCCAGGTCGAGCGTGGACTCGACGGCGGCTGCGGCAGGTGCATCGGCCCGGCGTGCGGGCGTCGCGCCAGTGGACCCTTGCGGCGCGGGTGCCGGCCGCTGGGCTTGTTGGCGGATCGCAGCGTCGGCGGCGAGCCGCTCGTCGGGCGCTGCGGCGGACTGCTGTGCCTGCAGGCCCGCTTGTGTGTCGGCCAGCGCGTCGGCCTGGGCGCGCTGCGCGCCCTCGGCGGAGATCTCGACACGCGTCTCGCCCACGCTGGCTGCGGCGCGCGCGTTTCTGCCCGTGCTCTCGAAGCGCTTGGCAACTTCCTCGGCACTGGGCCGGGCCGGCGCGGTGGACGGGCCGGCGCCAAAGGTAACGGGCGAAATCATGGCCGGGAACTCCTGGTTGGCGTGCCCCGCGTGGGTAGCCGACGAATCGGGCCTCGAACTTTTTGGGTTCTTGTCGGCGGTTTCGGCTGCATCTGCGTCGATCTGGAGCGCAGTTACAGTTTGTTTCACTCGACCCGCGAGGCGCGCGGTCAGACCCGGATGTAGATGCGGCGCCGGTGCAGCACCCAGGCCAGCAGCCAGTACAGCGACAGGTTGGCCAGCGCGAAGGCAAACGAGCCCAGCCGCGGGTCGCTGCCGAGGCCGGCGAACAGCTGCTGGTAGACCCAGGGCAGCGGCGAGGTCCACAGCGGCGTGCCGTCGGCGGCCGTGCCGCTCTGCCAGCGCAGCAGCGCCAGCACGCGTGGCACAAAGCCGGCGGCGACAAACACGAACAGCGGGTTGCGGCCGAAGACTTCGAAGAACGACGCCCAGCCCCATTGCTCGGCTGGGCGCGCGCGCAGGTCGATGACGTGTACCAGTGCAGCCAGCGCCATCATCGCCAGACCCGTGGTGTGCAGCACGTAGCTCGAAGTCCAGATCTTCTTGTTGAGCGGCATTTCCAGCTGCCACAGATAGGCTGCCACCAGCAGCAGCGTGGCCCACAAGAACAAGCGCGCCACCAGAGCGGCGTCGGCGCGGCCGCGCTGCATCATGTCGCCCACCCACCAGCCCAGCAGCACCTGCGCGATGGCCGGCAGCGTGCTGGCCAGGCCCTCGGGGTCGAAGGGCACGCCCTCGCCGCGATACAGGTGCGCGTCGCCCAGCAGTGCGCGGTCGATCGCGGTGCCGAACCAGCCCTGCAGGCTGTACGGGTCGCCCGGCGCGCCCAGTGCCAGGCAGGTCAGCGCATAGCCGACGAGCAGCGCGGCCGCGGCCACCAGCGCGCCGCGCCGCGGCAGCAGCCAGACGATCACGGCGGCTGCGCCAAAGCACAGGGCGATGCGCTGCAGCACGCCCATCAGGCGCAGTGCGTCCCAACTGCGCAGCACGAGCTCGCCGCTGGCGTCCCAGCGCACGAAGGGCGCGGCGTTGAGGAACAAGCCGATGGCGAAGATCAGCGCCGTGCGGCGCAGCACGCGCGGCCAGAACACCGCGGCGCCGGCCTCGCGCAGCCCGGGCATCACGAGCGCCAGCGCGTTGCCCACCGCGAACAGGAAGAACGGAAACACCAGGTCGGTGGGCGTGCAGCCGTGCCACGGCGCATGCGCCAGCGGCGGGTACAGGTGGCTCCAGCTGCCGGGGTTGTTGACCAGGATCATCAGCGCCACCGTGGCGCCGCGAAAGACGTCCAGTGAGCGCAGGCGCGATGTCATTGCAAGGCGGTGTGGACGCTGCCGTCGGCCGCGGCCAGGCGTGCTTCGGCCTCGGTCGCATCCAGCCCCAGCTTGAGCATCACGATGGCGACTTTCACGCGCGATTCGCAGGCCGCCAATGCAGCCTTGGCTGCTGCTTCGTCGACCCCGGTGGCGCGCACGGTGAGGCGCAGTGCACGCTGCACCAGCTTGGCGTTGGTGGCGCGCAGGTCGACCATCAGGTTGCCGTAGACCTTGTTCAACCGCACCATGACGCTGCTGCTGAAGGTGTTGAGCGCGATCTTCTGCGCCGTGCCGGCCTTCAAGCGCGTGCTGCCGCTGATGACCTCGGGCCCGGTGTCCAGCACGATGCCAATTTCGCAGGCCGCGGCCAGCGGCGCACCGGGGTTGTTGACGAAGCCCAGCGTCAGCGCGCCGACATCACGCGCCGCTTGCGCCGCGCCGATGGCGTAGGGCGTGCCGCCCGACGCGGCGATCAGCAGCACCACGTCGTGCGCTGTCGGCTGCAGCGCCAGCAGGTCGGCCGCGCCTTGTGCCGCGTTGTCTTCGGCGCCCTCGACGGCGTGCATCACGGCGCGCTCGCCGCCGGCCAGCAGCGCGCGCGCGCGGCCCGGTGGCCACGAGAAAGTGGGCGGTAACTCGACGCTGTCGAGCAGGCCCAGCCGGCCGCTGGTGCCGGCGCCGACATAGATCAGCCGGCCGCCCGCGCGCAGCCGCGGCACCGCGGCGTCGACGGCCTGCGCCAGTTGCGGTGCGGCCGCCTGTACCGCGGCCACCGCGCGGTGCTGGTCGGCAACAAAGGCGCCCACGAGACGCGCGGTGTCGTACTGGTCGAGCCCGGCGTGATCGGGATGCGGTTGTTCGGTGGGCAGCAGGCTCATGGGTGTTCCTTCGTGCTTCGCACTCCGGTATTCGCCCTTGGGGCGGCCCGGCGGGCTCATGGCAGCGTGACGCGTTGGGTGCTGCTCAATTGACCGCAGCGGTCCGTAGCGCTCACGGCCACGGCATCGGCGCCTTGGACGTCGATGCGGCGCATGGCGCCGGGCAGGGTGTCGAAGCGCCAGATGCCGCCCGAGCCTGCCTGGCGGCGCCACACCGCCCAATGCGCCGGCGCGGGGCCGGGCGCGGGCTCGACCTGCAATTGCTGGCCGTCCAGGCGCACGGTGGGCGCGGGCGGCGGCGGCATCGTGCCGGCCAGCCAGCGGCTGGGTGGCGGCAGCGCGGCCTCGGCATAGGGCCCGGCGCGCAATTGCGTGGCGATGCCGTCGCGGTCTTGCAGCAGGGCCACCATGCTGAAGTGGATGTGGCCATTGACCGTGCCCTCGCCACTGCGCGTGCGCTGCTCCTGAATCTGGTCGAGCAGCTCGCGCGCCGGCCAGGCGCGCGCCAAAGCCTCGGGCTTGGCGCCGGGCGCGGCAAGCCGGCTGGTGAAGAGGCCCGGCCAGATGTGGCGCTGCGCCGTGTTCTGGCCGCGCCAGTAGTCCAGCTGCACCGGATAGGACTGCGCCGTGTTGGCGATCTGCCAGTACAGCTGCGGCGCCAGGTAGTCCAGCCAGCCCTGCGCAAGCCAGCGTTCGGCGTCGGCGTAGAGCTTGTCGTACTGGCTGAAGCCGGCAATGCCCGGCGGCCGGCGGTCGGGGCGGCCGATGCCGAAGGGGCTGATGCCGACGCGGGCGCAGGGCTTGATGGCGCGCGTGGTGCGGTACAGCGCTTGCACCAGGGTGTCGACGCTGGCGCGGCGCCAGTCGTCGCGCGCCAGCACGCCGCCGCCCAGCCGGTAGGCGGCGTAGGCCTCGTCGTCGGGGAAGGGCGTCTCGTCGTTGCTGCCCGCGGGCTTGACCGGGTAGGGGTAGAAGTAGTCGTCGATGTGCACGCCGTCGATGTCGTAGCGGCGCAGCACATCGGCCACGACTTTCAGCGTGTGGGCCATGGCCTCGGGCTCGCCGGGGTCCATCCACAAAAAGTCACCGTAGCGCTTGACGGCGCCGGGCTGGCGCAAGGCCAGGTGCGGCATCGTCAGCGGCGACTTGGCCGACATCAGGCGCGCGCGGTAGGGGTTGAACCAGGCGTGCAGCTCCAGGCCGCGGCGGTGCGCTTCGTCAACCCAGAAGGCCAGCGGGTCCCAGGCCGGGTCACCGGCGACGCCGGGCGCACGGCCCTGTTCGCCGCTGAGGTACTCGGTCCAGGGCTCGAGCGCCGAAGGGTAGATCGCATCGCCGGCCGGGCGCACCTGCAGGATGAGCGCGTTCAAGCCGGTGTCGCGGGCCTTGTCCAGGATCGTGATCGC
>JANPMR010000371.1:0-4433 GCA_031427055.1 Rubrivivax sp. | reverse complement strand
GCACTAATAATGAACAGTCGATGGGATTTGTGCAGTATTCGATTCGACCACTTACCAACTTGTTGCCTGGAGATACCATCAGAAACAAAGCCTTTATTTATTTTGATTATAATAGTCCCGTCATAACTAATAATGCGGTGACAGCGATTGTACAAACAACATCTATCAATGAATGGGTAGCGAACGGAAAGTTAAATATGTATCCGAACCCTGCAAGAGATGTTTTAAATATTAGTTTACCCGAAAGTGTTCTGCATGGAATGTTGATGGTTTATGATCTTCAAGGACGTTTGATTTGGAATGAGAAAGTGAATCCATCAAATGAAATTTACAAAATGAGTTTGTCGATGCGGCACCACGACACAGCCCGGGCAGCACCCGGCACGCATCAGTGAACACCGACAACCGGCGCAGAGCCTTTGAGTATAGCACGCACGAGTTCTGCCGAGACCCACATCCGGACAGCGCGGCGCCGGTTCCTATAATCAGCGGCGATATCTCATCACCCGTGCTCGAAACCCACGCCCCGACTGCCGCCGCCATCGACCCGATCGATGCGGCGATGCTGCGCGTCGACGAGGTCATCCGCGCGCGGCTGGCCTCGCGCGTGGCGCTGATCGACCAGATCTCGCGCTACATCATCGGCGCCGGAGGCAAACGCATCCGGCCGCGCCTGGTGCTGCTGTTCGCGGAGGCGCTAGGCTTCGAGGGGCCCGAGCGCTACGAACTGGCGGCCACGGTCGAGTTCATCCACACGGCCACACTGCTACACGACGACGTCGTCGACGAGTCGGCGCTGCGCCGCGGCCGCGCCACCGCCAACGCGATGTTCGGCAACGCCGCCAGCGTGCTGGTCGGCGACTTCCTCTACTCGCGCGCCTTCCAGATGATGGTCTCGGTCAACCGAATGCGCGTGCTCGACGTGCTGGCCGACGCCACCAACGTGATCGCCGAGGGCGAGGTGCTGCAGTTGATGAACATGCATGACCCCGACCTGGCGGTGGCCGATTACCTGCAGGTCATCCGCTTCAAGACGGCCAAGCTGTTCGAGGCGAGCGCGCGGCTTGGCGCCGTGCTGGCCAACGCCGACGCGGCGCTCGAGGAGGCCTGCGCCGCTTACGGCCGGGCGCTGGGTACGGCCTTCCAGCTTGTGGACGATTTGTTGGACTACGAAGGCAACAGCGATGAACTGGGCAAGAACGTCGGTGACGACTTGCGCGAAGGCAAGCCGACCTTGCCGCTGCTGGTGGCGATGGAGCGCTCGACCGAACCGGAACGTGCGCTGATCCGGCACGCCATCGAGGAAGGCGAGCCGCACCGATTGGCCGAGATCTTGGCCATCGTGCGGCGTACAGGCGCACTCGACGCCACGCGCGCCGCGGCCGCAGATGAGGCGGCGAAGGCGCGCGCCGTGCTGTCAGCGCTGCCACCGTCGCGGGCCCGTGAGGCTCTGCTAGAATTATGCGTTAGGTCGATCCACCGCTCGTCGTGAGGATTGACTGGCTGCCGCGCAGCGCAGTGTGTTCACTTGCTGCCGCGGCTGCCCAAATCGGGGTGTAGCTTAGCCTGGTAGAGCGCTACGTTCGGGACGTAGAGGCCGGAGGTTCGAATCCTCTCACCCCGACCAGGCATTTCGTCTCCGCATCAGCCCCCAGCGGCCACCGCGCTTCGCGCGACGTGATGCGTAGAAGCGCCACCCGACATGAATGCCCGGCGATCACCGCGCATATCCGGCGTTTACACGTCCGGACGGATCGGCGATGATTCCGCGGATATGCAGTCGATGAACTGAACCCGATGGCCGCTGAAACGCTCATAGAACCGCCACAGTCGTCGCTGACCGGTGTGGCCCGCGTGCTGGTTAACGCCGGCAAGCTGAGTCCGAAGTCGGCCGAAGAACTGACCAAGAGTGCGCGCGAGCGCAAGGTCGGTTTCGTCAACGCCTTGATGGGTGCAAACACCATCAAGGCCGACGACCTGGCGCACACCTTGGCCGGCGCCTTGGCCTTGCCTTTGCTTGACCTCTCCGCGATCGACCTGCAAAAGCTGCCGCGCAACATCGTCGATGCCAAGATCGCCAACCAGTACCAACTGATCGTGCTGGGCAAGCGTGGCAACCGCCTTTTCATTGGCGCCGCCGACCCGACCGACCAAGAAGCGGTCGAGCGCATCAAGTTCGCCACCCAGCTCACGCCCGAGTGGGTGATCGTCGAGTACGACAAGCTCGCCAAGCAGCTCGAGGCCCAGAACACCACGGCCAGTGAAGCGCTCGAGACGATGGCCAGCGGTGACTTCGAATTCGATGTCACCGAAGAAGACGCCGCGGCCCCCGAGGCCGCCGACGCCACCGCCGAAGTCGAAGATGCCCCGGTGGTGCGATTCCTGCAGAAGATGCTGATCGACGCCATCAACATGCGCGCGTCCGACCTGCACTTCGAGCCCTACGAATACCACTACCGCGTGCGCTTTCGCATCGACGGCGAGCTGCGCGAGATCACGCAGCCGCCGGTGGCCATCAAGGACAAGCTGGCCTCGCGCATCAAGGTCATCTCGCGCATGGACATCGCCGAGAAGCGGGTGCCGCAAGACGGCCGCATGAAGCTCAAGTTCGGCACCAAGGCGATCGACTTCCGCGTCAGCACGCTGCCCACGCTGTTTGGCGAAAAGGTCGTGATCCGGATCCTCGACCCCAGCAGCGCCAAGCTGGGCATCGAGGCGCTGGGCTACGAGAAGGTCGAGAAGGATCGCCTGATGGCGTGCATCTTCCGGCCCTACGGCATGATCCTGGTCACCGGGCCCACCGGCAGCGGCAAGACGGTGTCGCTGTACACCTGCCTGAACATCCTCCACCACCCCGGTGTCAACATCGCCACGGTCGAAGACCCGGCCGAAATCAACCTGCCGGGCGTCAACCAGGTCAACGTCAACGACAAGGCCGGCCTGACCTTCGCCGCGGCTCTCAAGTCTTTCCTGCGCCAGGATCCGGACATCATCATGGTCGGCGAGATCCGCGATCTCGACACCGCCGACATCGCCATCAAGGCCGCGCAAACCGGCCACATGGTGATGAGCACCTTGCACACCAACGATGCGCCCACGACGCTGACGCGCCTGCTCAACATGGGTGTGGCGCCCTTCAATATCGCCTCCAGCGTGCTGCTCATCACGGCACAGCGGCTGGCGCGAAAGCTGTGCGAGAACTGCAAGAAGCCGGCCGACTATCCGCGCGAGTCGATGCTCAAGGCCGGCTTCAAGCCCGAAGATCTGGATGGCAACTGGAAGCCCTACCGCGCCGTCGGCTGTTCGGCGTGCAACAACGGATACAAGGGGCGCGTCGGCATTTACCAGGTGATGCCGATCAGCGAGTCCATCCAGCGCATCATCCTGTCCGAAGGCACAGCGCCCGACATCGCCAAGCAAGCCGAGATCGAAGGCATTCGCGACCTGCGCCAATCCGGTCTGGTCAAGGTCCGGCTGGGCGTCACGACACTCGAAGAAGTGATCAGCTGCACCAACGAGTAGCGCCGCGCCAGCCGCGGCCTGCGCCCTTTTTCCCCATCTCGCATCAAATCACATCCATGGCCACTGCAACCGCCGGCAAAGCCCCCAAGGAAATCATCTTCGAGTGGGAGGGCAAGGACAAGAACGGCAAGATCGTGCGCGGCGAGATCCGCGCCGGTGGCGAGTCGATGGTCAACGCCAGCCTGCGCCGCCAGGGCATCATGGTCACGCGCGTCAAGAAGCGGCGCACCAGCGGCGGCAGTTCGATCAAGCAGCGCGACATCGCGATCTTCACGCGCCAGCTCTCCACCATGATGAAGGCCGGCGTGCCGCTGCTGCAGTCCTTTGACATCGTGGGCCGCGGCAGCACCAACCCGCGCATGACCAAGCTGCTCAATGACGTCCGCACCGATGTCGAGACCGGCACCAGCCTGTCGGCCTCGTTCCGCAAGCACCCGATGCACTTCGACGCGCTGTACTGCAACCTCGTCGAAGCCGGCGAGGCAGGCGGCATTCTCGAAGCGCTGCTCGATCGCCTGGCCATCTATCAAGAAAAGACGATGGCCATCAAGAGCAAGATCAAGTCGGCCCTGATGTACCCGGTGGCGGTGATCATCGTCGCCTTCGTCGTGCTCACGGTGATCATGATCTTCGTGATCCCGTCCTTCGAGGACGTGTTCAAGTCCTTCGGCGGCGAGCTGCCCGGGCCGACACTGTTCGTGATCTGGCTGTCCAAGTTCTTCGTCAAGTGGTGGTGGCTGATCTTCGGCCTCATCGGCGGCGGCCTGTACTTCTTCTTCGAGAGCTGGAAGCGCAACGAGAAGATGCAGCTCTTCATGGACCGCCTGCTGCTCAAGATTCCGGTGTTCGGCGATCTCATCCACAAGTCCGTGATCGCACGCTGGACGCGCACGCTGTCGACCATGTTCGCC
>JANPMR010000370.1:0-5530 GCA_031427055.1 Rubrivivax sp. | reverse complement strand
GATGGCCTTGGCCACCAGGTAGGCGGCGCCGCCCACGGCCATCAGGTAGGCGCTCTTGTGCTTCTTGATGGCCTCTATCGCCACCGGGCCGCGCTCGGCCTTGCCGATCATGCCGATGAGGCCGGTTTGCGCCAGCATCATCTCGGTGAACTTGTCCATGCGCGTGGCGGTGGTGGGGCCGGCCGGGCCCATCACTTCGTCGCGCACCGGGTCGACCGGGCCGACGTAGTAGATGACGCGGTTGCTGAAGTCCACCGGCAGCGGCTCGCCCTTGGCCAGCATGTCCTGGATGCGCTTGTGCGCGGCGTCGCGGCCGGTGAGCATCTTGCCGTTGAGCAGCAAGGTGTCGCCGGGCTTCCAGCTGGCAACTTCGTCGCGCGTGAGGGTGTTGAGGTCGACCTTCTTCGACTTGTTGTAGTCGGGCGCCCACTTCACGTCGGGCCAGAGGTCCAGGCTGGGCGGTGTCAGGTAGGCCGGGCCACTGCCATCCAGCGTCACGTGCGCATGGCGCGTGGCGGCACAGTTGGGAATCATCGCCACCGGCTTGCCGGCTGCATGCGTGGGATAGGTGGCGATCTTGACGTCCAGCACCGTGGTCAGCCCGCCCAGGCCCTGCGCGCCGATGCCCAGCGCGTTGACACCCTCGTAAAGCTCAATGCGCATTTCTTCAAGCTTGCTCGACGGGCCGCGGGCGAGCAGGTCGAACATGTCGATCGGCTCCATCAGCACTTCCTTGGCCAGCAACATGGCCTTCTCGGCCGTGCCGCCGACGCCGATGCCCAGAATGCCCGGCGGGCACCAGCCGGCGCCCATCGTCGGCACCGTCTTCATCACCCAATCGACGATGCTGTCGCTGGGGTTCATCATGATGAACTTGCTCTTGTTCTCGCTGCCGCCGCCCTTGGCGGCCACGGTCACGTCAAGCTTGTCGCCCGTCACCACGGTCATGTGGATCACGGCCGGCGTGTTGTCGCGCGTGTTCTTGCGCTCGAAGATCGGGTCGGCCAGGATCGACCCGCGCAGCTTGTTGTCGCTGTTGAGGTAGGCACGGCGCACGCCCTCGTTGACGGCGTCTTCAACGCTGCCGGAAAAGCCTTCAAAGCGAACGTCCATGCCGATTCGCAGGAACACATTTACGATGCCGGTGTCTTGGCAGATCGGGCGGTGACCTTCGGCGCACAGGCGCGAGTTGGTGAGGATCTGTGCGATCGCGTCCTTGGCCGCCGACGAGGCCTCGCGCTCATAGGCGCGGGCCAGATGGCTGATGAAGTCGGCCGGGTGGTAGTAGCTGATGAACTGCAGCGCGGCGGCGACGCTCTCGACGAGGTCGGCCTGGCGGATGGGGGTGGTCATGGGTTCACTCCTGTCGAGGAACGGTTCAGGCGTGCGGCTTGGGCGCGGGCGACATCAGGCGGTCGGTGTAGGCGATGGCCAGTGCCGACAGCAGGAAGGCAATGTGGATCAGCGTCTGCCACAGCAGCGTCTTCTCGCTGTAGTTCTCGGCGTTGATGAAGGTCTTGAGCAGGTGGATGCTGCTGATGCCGATGATGGCGGTGGCGAGCTTGACCTTGAGCACCGAGGCATTGACATGGCTCAACCATTCGGGCTGGTCGGGGTGCTCTTCGAGATTCATGCGCGAGACGAAGGTCTCGTAGCCACCCACGATGACCATGATGAGCAGGTTGCTGATCATCACCACGTCGATCAGGCCCAGCACGACCAGCATGATCACCGTCTCGTTGAGCTTGGGCACCCAGCCGGCATCGGCCTTGTAGCCGATGCTCTTGACCAGCATGTCCAGCGATTCCTTGTTGCCGAACACCGCCTCGATGAGGTGCGTCAGTTCGACCCAGAAGTGAAAGACGTAGACGCACTGCGCGACGATCAGGCCGAGGTACAGGGGCAGTTGCAGCCAGCGGCTGGCAAAGATCACTCGCGGCAGCGGGCGCATGGGGACAGGGGATGGCATGGGGTTTGGGCTCGGGTCGGGTGGGGGCAAGACCGCTGCCCCTTGGAATGAAATTGTAGTTGGCGCACCATGGCGGATTTCACGCTCCGTAAGGGGTCAGTCAGAGCCGGGCCTTAGCTTCGCGGTGTTGAGCAGCAACCCATATTCCAGCAGGAGACAAAGATGGACCACGAGCACGCGACCGAGTTGAAGACCCACCAGCCGCCGGCTGCGCTGGTGGCTGCGGCCCGCGTGTCGGGCATGGCGGCGTACGACGCGCTGTGCGCCGAGGCCGAGCGCGACTACGAGGGCTACTGGGCCCGGCTGGCACGCGAATTCGTGAGCTGGAAGACACCGTTCACCAAGGCGCTCGACAGCTCCAACGCGCCCTTCTTCAAGTGGTTCGAAGACGGCACGCTCAACGTCAGCTACAACTGCCTGGACCGCAATGTCGAGCGCGGCCTGGGCGGCAAGACGGCCATCATCTTCGAGGCCGACGACGGCGCCGTCACCAAGGTCAGCTACGACGAACTGCTGGCCAAAGTGTGCCGCTTTGCCAACGCCCTGAAGGCGCGCGGCGTGAAGAAGGGCGACCGCGTCGTCATCTACATGAGCATGAGCGTCGAGGGCGTGGCCGCCATGCAGGCCTGCGCGCGCATCGGCGCCATCCACTCGGTGGTCTTTGGCGGCTTCAGCGCGCAGAGCGTGCGCGACCGCATCGAAGATGCCGGCGCCGTGATGGTCATCACCGCCGACGAGCAGGCGCGCGGCGGCAAGAGCCTGCCGTTGAAGAGCATCGTCGACGAGGCCCTCGCGCTGGGCGGCTGCGACACCATCGCCAACGTCATCGTCTACAAGCGCACCGGCGGCAAGATCGCCGGGAACCCGGCGCGCGACCACTGGCTGCACGACGAACTGGCCGCCCAGAGCGACACCTGCGAGCCCGAGTGGGTGGGCGCCGAGCACCCGCTGTTTCTGCTCTACACCAGCGGCAGCACCGGCAAGCCCAAGGGCGTGCAGCACAGCACCGGCGGCTACCTGCTGCACGCGGCGCTGACCACCGCGTGGACTTTCGACCTCAAACCCGACGACGTGTTCTGGTGCACGGCCGACATCGGTTGGGTTACTGGCCACAGCTACATCACCTACGGCCCGCTGGCGCTGGGTGGCACCGAAGTGGTCTTCGAAGGCGTGCCCACCTACCCCGACGCCGCGCGCTTCTGGAAGACGATCGAGAAGCACAAGGTCAGCATCTTCTACACCGCGCCCACGGCCGTCCGCTCGCTCATCAAGGCGGCCGAAGGCAATGCGGCGGTGCACCCTGATCGCAGCGATCTGTCCAGCCTGCGCATCCTGGGCACGGTGGGCGAGCCCATCAACCCGGCTGCCTGGGAGTGGTACTACCAGCACGTGGGCGGCGGCCGCTGCCCCATCGTCGACACCTTCTGGCAGACCGAAACCGGCGGCCACGTGATCACGCCGCTGCCGGGCGCCACGCCGATGGTGCCGGGCTCGTGCACGCTGGCCTTCCCGGGTATCACGGCGGCCGTGGTGGACGAAACCGGCAACGACGTGCCCAACGGGCAGGGCGGCATCCTGGTCATCAAGAAGCCGTGGCCGAGCATGATTCGCACCATCTGGGGCGACCCTGATCGTTTCGTGAAGAGCTACTACCCGCCGGAACTCAAGGGTTACTACCTGGCGGGCGACGGCGCGATCTGCGACGTCAAGACCGGCTACTTCACCATCACCGGCCGTATCGACGACGTGCTCAACGTCAGCGGCCACCGCATGGGCACGATGGAGATCGAGAGCGCGCTGGTCAGCCACACCGACCTGGTGGCCGAAGCCGCGGTGGTGGGCCGCCCCGACGACACCACGGGTGAGGCGATCTGCGCCTTCGTGGTACTCAAGCGCAGCCGCCCGACGGGCGACGAAGCCAAGAAGATCGCAGCTGAGTTGCGAAACTGGGTGGCCAAGGAAATCGGCCCGATCGCCAAGCCCAAGGACATCCGCTTCGGCGACAACCTGCCCAAGACGCGCAGCGGCAAGATCATGCGGCGGTTGCTGCGCAGCATCGCCAAGGGCGAGGCGATCACGCAGGACACCAGCACGCTTGAGAATCCGGCGATCCTGGATCAGTTGACGCAAACCAACTGATCAAGGCCGCGCGCGAGCGCGGTGCGACGTGCAGCGGCGCGAATCGCGGGATTTGGGGTCTGCTCATATCGCGCAGCGATGTGAGCGGACACCAGAATCCGGCGCGCAAAGAACGGTACGGTATTGCCCTACTTCACCGTCAGCACCCAAGCGGCCAGCTTTTTGGCCTCATCCGCCGACACCCCTGGATTCGCCGCCATCGGCACCGGCCCCCAGGCACCGCCGCCGCCCTTGACGATCTTGATCGCCAGCACATCGGCCGCGCCTGCCTTGCCGGCATAGCGCGCCGCCACGTCCTTGAAGGCCGGGCCGACGATCTTGCGGTCCAGGCCGTGGCAGTTCATGCAGTTGCGCGCCTTGGCCAAATCCGCGTTCGCGTGCGCCGCGGTGCCGACCGTCACAAGCAGCAGCAGCGCCGCCGCTTGCGCTAAAGTGCCGGCAGGAGATTTCATCATGCCCATGCTCGTCATCGGTGTCTTGCTGGTGGTGGCCAAACTGGCCGAATTCGGGCCGTTCGAGCGCCTGTCCTGGTGGTGGATCCTGGTGCCGTTCGGCCTGGCCGCCCTCTGGTGGGAATTTGCCGACGCCAGCGGCCTGACCAAGCGCCGCGCCATGGACAAGATGGAAGAGAAGAAGGTCGCGCGGCGCGACCGGGCGCTCGAGGCGCTGGGCTTGAACACGCGGCGCCAGAAGATGCAGACCAAGAGCAGCGAGGCCAAGGCACGCGCTGTGTCGGCCGACCCCACGCACGCCGACACGCGGCCGCCCGAGCCGCCGCGGCGCGACCCGCGCCCGTAGGCGCGGCGCTCAGGCACCGTCAATCACCGTCGAGCACGGCGCCCAAACTGGCGCTGGACGTGTTGCGCGCAAACTTGGCCAGCACCCCGCGCGTGTAGCGCGGCGCCGGCTGCAGCCAGGCGGCGCGGCGGCGCGCGATCTCGTCGTCAGACACGTTCAATTGCAGCAGCAGTGCGTGGGCGTCGATGGTGATGCTGTCGCCCTCGTGCACCAGGGCGATCAGTCCGCCCGCGTGGGCCTCGGGCGCCACATGGCCCACCACCATGCCCCAGGTGCCGCCCGAGAAGCGGCCGTCGGTGATCAGGCCCACGCTCTCGCCCAGACCTTGGCCGATGAGGGCACCGGTGGGCGCCAGCATCTCGGGCATGCCGGGGCCGCCCTTGGGCCCCAGGTAGCGCAGCACCATCACGTCGCCGGCGACGATTTGCTTGGCCATGATGGCCGCCAATGCGCTCTGCTCGTCGTCGAACACGCGCGCTGGGCCGGTCATCACCGGGTTCTTCAGGCCGGTGATCTTGGCCACGCAGCCTTCGGGGCTGAGGTTGCCCTTGAGGATGGCCAGGTGGCCCTGCGCGTACATCGGGTCGGTGATCGGGCGGATGACGTCCTGGTCGGCGCGCAGCG
>JANPMR010000369.1:0-3436 GCA_031427055.1 Rubrivivax sp. | reverse complement strand
CAGATGGCGGGCAACCGCTGGGCGGTGCAGGTGGCGGCCGACCTGCGCAAGGTGATGAAGCTCAACCGCCACCACTCGCTGTTCAAGCAGGGGCGGCTGGCAGAGTCGCTGCAAGAGCACCGCAACCTGATGCAAGCGCTGCACGCGCGCGACGCCGCGGCGGCGTCAAGGCTGATGCGCGAGCACTTCGAGAGCGGGCTGGAAGCGGCGGCCTGAGGCTCGGGCCGCAGGCGTTGCCGCCCGCCGCCGTCAAGGCCAGATGCGCCGCGCCAGATCCTCGAAGCTGCGCGCGTCCTGCCATCCAGGATAGGCAATCTGCGCCGGCAGGTTGCTGTAGCGGTGCAACAGCAGCAGGCGCAGCCAGCCCTCGCGGTGCGACGTGTCCAGGTCGCCGCCATACCCGTCCAGGAAGGCCCGGCAACGGCTGGCGTGGCCGGCGCCCAGGAAGCACAGCGGCCCGAGCAGGTCGTACTCGCGCGGCCCGACCATGCCGTCGCCAAAGTCGTACATGCCGCACAGCCGCCCATCGCGGGCCAGCAGGTTCATGGGCGTGTACTCGCCGGTGAGGATGACGTCCGGGCCCTGCGGCAGCGGCCCTTGCAGGAATGGGTCGAGCTGCGCCAGCAAGTGCGCAGGCAGGCCCGTGCGTTGCTGGCGCGCTTGGCAGCGGCTGCGTTGCGCGATCACAAAGTCGTCCCAGCGCGGCGCCAGCGCGGCCAGTTCGCCCACGGGCAGCGCGTGGACCTCGGCCGCCAGCGCGCCCAGCGACGCCAGCAGCGCGCACTTTGCAGCCTCGCCCAGCGTCGGCCACACCGCAGTCAGTGGCTCACCAGAGAGCTGCGTCATCACCAGATAGGGCCAGCCGTCACGCGCACCCGTGGCCACGAGCTGTGGCGTCGGCACGCACAGCCGGCCACCCAGACACGACAGCGCCGCGCGCTCGAACGCAAAGGGGTCGCGCAGGAAGGGCGGGTAGAGCTTGATCACCCGCTGCGCGCCGATCAAGGCCACCAGCACGGTGCCCTCGCTTATCTGGACCACTGGCCCGCCGCCGTGCTCGGCGGCAAGCGATTCGATGACGCCACGCCAGGCCGCAGGGTCGTCATGCAAGGCGTCGAAGTCGGCCACCGAAACAACCGGCGCAAGGGGCGGGTGATTCATCGGCGGCCTGGACGCAATGCCATGAAGAAGGCCACCCGCAGGTGGCCCGTGTTGGGTGGACCGAAGGTGTCGATCAATGTCGATCAGCGCCGTTCAGCGCAGCGCCAGCGGCTTGACGTCGCGCGCCGGCGAACCCACGAAGAGCTGCCGCGGGCGGCCGATCTTGTACTCGGGGTCGCCGATCATCTCGTTGAGCTGGGCGATCCAGCCCACCGTGCGCGCGAGTGCAAAGATGGCCGTGAACAGGCTCACCGGGATGCCCAGCGCGCGCTGCACGATGCCCGAATAGAAGTCAACGTTCGGGTAGAGCTTGCGGGCGACGAAGTACTCGTCTTCGAGCGCGATTTTCTCCAGCGCCATGGCCAGCTTGAACAGCGGGTCGTCGTGCAGGCCCAGGGCGTTCAGCACCTCGTGGCAGGTCTCGCGCATCAGCTTGGCGCGCGGGTCGTAGTTCTTGTACACGCGGTGGCCAAAGCCCATCAGCTTGACGTTGGAGTTCTTGTCCTTCACCTGCTTGATGAACTCGCCGATCTTCTCGACGCCGCCATTGCGCTGGATGTCGATCAGCATGCTCAGCGCGGCCTCGTTGGCGCCGCCGTGCGCAGGGCCCCACAGGCAGGCCACGCCGGCGGCGATGGCCGCGAAGGGGTTGGTGCCCGAGCTGCCGCACAGCCGCACGGTGGACGTGCTGGCGTTTTGCTCGTGGTCGGCGTGCAGGATGAAGATGCGGTCGATGGCACGCACCAGCACGTCGTTGCTCTCGTACTCCTCGCAGGGGTTGGCGAACATCATGCGCATGAAGTTGGCGCTGTAGCTCAGGCTGTTCTTCGGGTACACAAAGGGCTGGCCAATGCCGTATTTGTACGACATGGCCACCAGCGTGGGCATCTTGGCGATGAGGCGGATGGCGGCGATTTCGCGATGCGTCGGGTTGTTGATGTCCGTGCTGTCGTGATAGAACGCCGACAAGGCGCCGACCAGGCCTGTGAGCACCGCCATCGGGTGCGCGTCGCGCCGGAAACCCCGCAGAAAGTTCTGCATCTGGTCGTGGACCATGGTGTGGTTGGTCACCAGCTTCACGAAGTCGGTCTTCTGCGTCACGTTGGGCAGGTCGCCCTTGAGCAGCAGATAGCAGGTCTCGAGAAAGTCGCACTGCTGCGCGAGCTGCTCGATCGGGTAGCCGCGGTACAGCAGCTCGCCCTTGTCACCATCGATGTAGGTGATGGTGCTGTTGCACGACGCCGTCGACAAGAAACCCGGGTCGTAGGTGAACTTGCCGGTCTGAGCGTAGAGCTTGCGGATGTCGATCACGTCCGGGCCGATGCTGCCCTTGTAGATCGGCAGATCCATGCTCGGGCTGCCGTCAGAGAACGAGAGCGTGGCTTTCACGTCGGAGGGGGTCATGTCGCGAGCCTTTCTTCAGTTTCGGATGGTCGGCAGCTGGTCACCCGCGCCGCAAGGCGCGGACTTCATGCCGGCGCCTTGCGGCGCCGACCTCATCATCGCCAGCACCTCGTGCACTTCGGGAATGTCGATCTCACCCAGCGGCTCCTTGCGGCGCAGCAGCAGATCCAGCAGATCGTTGTCGGCCAGGTCCATCAGGACTTGCATCCCTGCGGCCTGCCTTGTCGTGATCGTCTCCTCGTGGTGGCGAAAAAACCGTTCGATGAACAAGTCGTTTTCTAACAGACCGCGGCGGCACCGCCACTTGAGCTTGCTCAACAAGCGTTCATCCAGAAGCATGCTTCTAAACCGCCCGCCGGACCATCAACTCCTTGATCTTGCCGATGGCCTTGGTCGGGTTCAGGCCCTTGGGGCAGACATCGACGCAGTTCATGATGGTGTGGCAGCGGAACAGGCGGTACGGGTCTTCGAGGTTGTCCAGGCGGCCGGCGGTGTCGTGGTCGCGGCTGTCGGCGATGAAACGGTAGGCCTGCAGCAGGCCGGCCGGGCCGACAAACTTGTCCGGGTTCCACCAGAAGCTCGGGCAGGCGGTAGAGCAGCTCGCGCACAAGATGCACTCGTACAGACCGTTGAGCTCGTCGCGCTCTTCGGGGCTTTGCAGGCGCTCTTTCTCGGGCGGCTGGGTGTCGTTGACCAGGTAGGGCTTGATCGATTCGTACTGCTTGAAGAACAGCGTCATGTCGACGATGAGGTCGCGGATGACGGGCAGCCCCGGCAGCGGCTTGAGCACGATGGTGCCCGGCAGCGTGAGCATGTTGGTCAGGCAGGCCAGGCCGTTCTTGCCGTTGATGTTCATCGCGTCCGACCCGCA